>CAMCCW010000001.1 GCA_945873395.1 uncultured Lactobacillus sp.
CCTACAAGACTTCTGGTCACTGGGAACACTACCGTGACGACATGTTCCCACCAATGGACATGGGTGACGGTGAAATGCTTGAATTGCGGCCAATGAACTGCCCAAGCCACATCCAAATCTACAAGCACCACATTCGTTCCTACCGTGACCTGCCACTGCGGATCGCTGAACTTGGGATGATGCACCGTTACGAAAAGTCTGGGGCCCTCTCCGGTCTGCAACGGGTTCGTGAAATGACCTTGAACGACGGCCACACCTTTGTTGCCCTCGACCAAATCCGGTCTGAATTCGCTAAGATCCTGAAGCTGATCATGTCCGTATACAAGGACTTTGACATCACCGACTACAGTTTCCGTCTCTCCCTGCGTGATCCTAAGAACACCAAGAAGTACTACGCTAACGACGAGATGTGGGAACGGTCACAAACCCTGCTGAAGGCGGCCATGGACGACCTGAACCTCGACTACTACGAAGCTGAAGGTGAAGCTGCTTTCTACGGTCCAAAGCTGGATATCCAAACCAAGACGGCCCTTGGCAACGATGAAACCATGTCCACCATTCAACTGGACTTCATGCTGCCTGATCGCTTCGGCCTGACTTACGTTGGTAAGGACGGTAAGGAACACATGCCAGTTATGATCCACCGTGGTGTTGTTGGTACCATGGAACGGTTTGTTGCCTACCTGACTGAAATCTACAAGGGTGCCTTCCCAACCTGGTTAGCCCCTGAACAAGTTCACATCATCCCAGTTAGTGATGATAACCACGGTGCTTACGCCGACGAACTTGCCAAGAAGATGAAGGCTGCCAACATCCGGGTTGTTGTTGACCACCGGAACGAAAAGATGGGTTACAAGATTCGTGAAGCCCAGACGCAAAAGGTTCCATACACCCTGGTTGTCGGTGACGACGAAATGAAGAGCAACGGTGTCTCCGTCCGGAAGTACGGTGAAAAGGAACAAAACGAAATGAGCCAGGATGACTTCATGAACGAAATCCTTGCTGATATCGCATCCTACTCCCGTAAGAAGTAATATCTAAACGTTAACTTATTAAAGACCTCTGCCAGCATTTGCTTGTTGGCAGAGGCTTTTTTGTCACGATGCTTCACTATTATATACTATTTTATATACATTGGCTTGCCAATGTGATAACATAGAAAGTGAAAGGAGTGACTTTTATGGCACAGATTAATATTAAGGTCGATGACCAATTAAAGAATGACGTTAGCAAGATCTTCGCTGAAATGGGGTTAGACCTCACCAGCGGGATCAAGGTTTATCTCAAGCGTGTTCAGCAGGACCAGAAGATCCCGTTTGAAATTAAGGGAACCCCTAATATTGACGAGGTTGCCCAACAGTACCGTGCCGGAAATCCCGAAGTCGTTACCCGGTTAAATAAACTGCTATCTATCCTGGCAGGACCAGATAACAGTACTACTGGTATCGGCGGCAGTGTCTTAAAAGCCACTAGCCGCCAAAAGAAGGAGCAACCCGGCGGTATTGGCCAAGGCATCCTCAATAATACCCATGATTAAAAAAGAAACGGATCTGGATGAAGATCATCCAGATCCGTTTTTAATTTAAATCCCCAGCCACTGACAACGCCGGATATCAACGTGATTAGCATCCCTAAACGGAATCCCCTCAGCCGCCAGCATTGGTCCCTGGTCAATCCACCCGGGAACTAGCCGGCCAGTGGCGGTTACGACCCGATGACAGGGGTGTTTACCGTAACCACCAGACTTCCCAAGGGCCTTCCCCACCAGGCGGGCATTCCGGGGCCGCCCAACCATCCGGGCAATCTGCCCATAAGTAGCCACCCGTCCAAGCGGAATAAGATCGACGATGTTTAATACATCATGCATAAACTCATCATCGATTTTAGTCATCAACACCACTTCCCAGACGCGGTAACAGCAAAAAGATTACCAAGCCAATTGTGAAGAGGACACTGAGTGAAGCCGCCCCAATCGTCGATTTTCCTGTCCACTGGGTAACCAGGCCAACGATCATCGGTCCCAAGATTGCGGAAAACTTCCCGAGGATATTGTAAAAGCCAAAGAACTCACTGCTGGAGTCCTTAGGGATCAGTTGCCCAAAATAGGAACGGCTTAACGCCTGCAGGCCGCCCTGGCTGGTGCCAACCAGAATCGCCAAGATCCAGAAGTCGGTCAGCGTAGTCAGGCGCAGAGCATCGAGACAAATGATCACGTAGACGATGATCCCCACCAAAATTGCGGCCCGGTTCGAGGTTTTTCTTGCCAGCCAGCCGTAAAACAGGGAGAACGGGAAGGCAATCAGCTGAACTACTAGGAGAACCATCATCAGCATTGTTGTTTCGACTCCCATGTCCTTACCAATTGCGGTGGCCATCGTGAAAATGGTGTCGACACCATCAATGTAGAAGAAGTAAGCCACCAAGAACCAGGTAATCTGCCGGTAATGACGGATATGGCGGAAGGTCTGATTTAACCGGCGGAAGCTATCCCGCAGTGGATGACGCACGGCGGCCACGCTGTAGTGTTGCTGACCATGGGCGAGCAGTGGCCAACCGAAGATCACCCACCAGACAGCAGCAACAACAAAACTGAACTTGGCAATCCCATAGGCTGATAGCAGGCCATTGAAGCCGTGGGTCAGCTGGGCAGCCAGGAAGACAATAAAGGCGATTACCCCACCGAGGTAGCCCATCCCGTAACCGGTTGAGGAGACTAGGTCCATCTGGCCATCTGGGGCCACGTCGGTCAGAAAGCTATCGTAGAAAAGGTTCCCGCCAGAATAACCAATAATACTCAATACATACATGAAGAGCAGCCATTGCCATTGACTAGCCGGTACTAGAGCCAGACCAAGAGTCAAAATGATTGCTGGCCAGGTGAAGGTGTTCAACCACCGCCGCTTAGCATTCGGGTAATCAGCCAAAGCACCCAGGAGCGGTGCTAATAGTGAGACCACCAGGGTGCCGAAGCTATTGGCGTAACCCCAGTAGGCCGTTGAATCAGCCGCACTGACGTCCGCCTGCTGGGCAACAGCTTTGAAGCACACGGGCAGGACCGCCGTCACGACCAGGATTCCGTAGCCGGAGTTGGCCCAGTCATAGAAGATCCATTGCCATTGTTGTTTATTGATTCGCACGACCCCGCCTCACTTTCTAATAACGCCAGCGATTGGCTGACCAGCTGTCGGCGCTGGGTAATGTAGTCCCAACAATTGGGCAAAGGTTGGACCCTCATCAACCAGGTGCGCACCCGCTACCGTGGCCCCTTGATTGATGTCCGGACCAACGAAGACTGCTGTGGTGAAGTAGCCCGGTTTGTTTGGCCCGTAACCATGAACCCCCTGATAACGGTCGTGGGTTCCCAAGGAATCTGGGTCCACGTCTTCGACTACTGCGGGCCGGTTGACTTCATCGGTGAAATAGTAGCCGGCCTTCGCCTCTACCAGGAAGGTGCACTTAGGATCGGCTCCAAGCTTAACCGCCTCGGCGCCATCATAGATATGTTCAACCCCCTCGACACCGGCAATCAACTGTTTAAGCTGACCGAGATCGACGTTTCCCCTGGTATAAATATAGGCCTCACCATCACAAGTCTTCGCCGTTACCTGCCAGTTATTCCGGTAGGTCGGCTTACCCGGCTGCGGGGTCAACCAGCCGTGGCGAGCAAAGAGCATGTTGAGGTGGATCATCTTCTGCACGTTGATCTGGTAATGGTCGCCGAGAAAGACAAAGTTAGTCCGTTCATAGGTTCCGGCATCCTTAGTGGCCTGGACGATTTGGGCAACCCGCCGGTCAAGCCGTTGGAGGGCGTGCTGGGCCTGGGCGGAACGAACGCCGTAACGGTGTCGCATGCTATCCATGTCCACCAGGTGAATCAGTGTCAGGTCCGGCCGCTTGTTCTTCAGAGTATCAACAGCACAAGCCGTGATAAAGTCATCCAGCCAGGGTTGCTTGATCCCGTGACGGAGATGGCCATAACGGTGATTCATCTGAAGAAGAAAGAGCGGCGAGCTGGCCTTTAAGGATACAAATACCTGGTTGGTCCAGATGCGGTTAGGGAAGATCTCAGCGAGATTATAGTCGATTTTACTCCCCGCGGTTACTGGCCAGAGAAAGGCCGCCGTCTTCAATCCGGCATCATGGGCAACGTCGTATAATGGAGTGGCCTGCACATCCTTGCGGTACCAATACCAGTCCGGTGAAAGCCGCCGGGGCTGGAGCTTGGTATTATTCACTACCCCATGAACTGCCGGATACTGACCCGTGATAATTGAGGTATGTGACGGGTAGGTCAGGGTTGGAAAGATTCCCCGGACTCGTTTTACCCACGTCCCCTGCTTCATCAACTGGCTGATGTGGGGCACCAGATAACCGAGTTCATCGAGGTCCCGAAAGCCAAGTGAATCAAGAGACACAACAACTAATTTATTTCTAGGCATCATTTCATCCACTTTCAATTATTATCAGTAACGACTATTAACAATCCTAACACTTGTCGTTACTGGCTTTTTACAATTTTACTATTATTTTGGCAAAAGAATAACTATAATAAAAGGGTTACTTTATGCAATTTGTCCAATACCGACGAAAGAATATGCAAGGAGTGTGAAAACATTGGCAGAAAAGCAACCCACCCGGTCACTCGGCTTTTTCGCGGCCCTCTCAACGGTTACCGGAACCGTTATCGGCTCGGGGATCTTCTTCAAGGTCCCAGCTGTCACCAAGGCCACCGGAACTGTCAGTATGGCCACCTTCACCTGGCTGCTGGCAGGAATCATTACCATCTGTGCCGGCCTCACCGCAGCGGAACTCGCGGCGGCTTACCCACAGACCGGGGGATTGACCGTCTATGTCGGCAAGGCCTATGGGAGTTTCTGGGGATTTCTGGCTGGTTGGGCCCAGTCGCTGATCTACTTTCCTGCGCAATGGGCGGCTGCTGCGATTGCCTTTGCCACCCAGTTTGTCGACCTCTTTAGCCTTTCTGCATCCTGGCTACCGGTGGTTGCAATCGTGGTCACATTACTGGTTCTCATGGTCAACTTCATCAGTGCGAAGGCCGGTGGAATGGTTTCCTCTGTTGCGTTGGTCGTGAAGCTGCTGCCAATCATCGCGATCGTCATACTTGGCTTCGTCCACCCTGGCGATCCCCAGTTCCGTCTCTTCCCAATCGCCCCCGGTCCTCATCAACACTTCTGGACCGCGCTGGGTAGTGGGCTCCTGGCAACCATGTTTGCCTATGACGGCTGGATTCACGTCGGCACAATGGCTGGAGAACTCAAGAACCCCAAAAAGGACCTGCCACGGGCCATCTTCTTCGGCCTCAGCCTGGTTACCGTCGTCTACCTGTTGATCAGCTTAGCTTTCCTGTATGTTGCCCCTTTGGCAACGGTCGCTAATAACCTCAACATCTCCTCGCAAGTTGCTCACGTTGTCTTTGGCCCGTTGGGTGGTAAGATCATCACCATCGGGATTATGGTCTCGGTATACGGGGCCCTCAACGGCTTTGTGATGACCGGGATCCGAGTTCCCTACGTGATGGGCTACCTCGGTTACCTTCCTTTCAGCCGCGGCTTTCGGTCTCTCAATCGTGGTGGGGTACCGTGGCTCGGCGGCTGCTTGCAATTCATCGTCGCCCTGCTCATGATCCTGTCTGGGACCTTCGATACCATCACTAATATGCTGGTCGTCGTCATCTGGTTCTTCTACATGCTCTGCTTTATTGCGGTGTTCATTCTCCGCAAAAGAGCGCCGGAATTGGAGCGACCATACCGGGTTCCCGGCTACCCTATCGTGCCAATTATCGCCCTGGCTGGCGGAGCCTTCATTGTTTTGACCACCGCCATCACCCAGCCATTGATCACTGTGATCGGGATCCTGGTAACGGCTGCGGGGATCCCCGTCTACCGTTACCAAAAAGCGCGTCACCGGATTACGTTAAAATAAAAGGAGCTTTTATATGAAAAACAATCCGCAGCTTAAGAAAACTGAACACGAGAAGACCCTCGGCCTCTTCGACTTGGCAATCCTCGGTATCGGCGCCATCATTGGGACCGGGATTCTGGTCCTGACCGGGATCGTTGCCGCCGAGGACTCCGGCCCCGCCATCGTCTTCTCTTTCCTCATCGCCGCCCTCGCCAGTGGGCTGATTGGTCTCTGCTACTCTGAGCTGACCACCAGCCTGCCTAACTCCGGTAGTGCTTTTTTCTATGCCTGGGTCGGGATCGGTAAATTCGTTGCCTTTCTCGCCGGTTGGACCCTGATTGGGGTCTACATCACCACTACCGCCACGGTGGCCAACGGATGGACCGGTTACGTCCAGTCCTTCCTCGAGGTGCTGGGGGTCAAGCTACCGCACCAATTCCTGATGAATCCATCTGCCGGTGGCTATGTCAACCTGCCCGCCGTCTTGATGATTCTTCTGATGACCATTATCCTCACCCGGGGAACCAGCGAGAGTAAGCTGATCAACAACTTCCTGGTAGGAGTCAAGATCTTCATCATCCTCTTATTCATCGTGGTTAGTGTCCAACACGTCCAACCTAGCAACTGGCACCCCTTCCTTCCATATGGGGTTAAGGGAATCTTCACTGGGGCATCCGCCGTTTTCTTCTCATTCCTAGGTTTTGACGCCCTCGCTACTTCTGCCGAGGATGCCAAGGATGTTGAGAAAAATATTCCCCGGGCAATAATTTTGTGCCTGGTGATTTCCACCACCCTTTACGTCCTGGTCAGCCTGGTGATGACCGGGGTCGTCTCCTACACCAAGCTAAACGTCTCTGAGGCGATGTCTTACGTGCTAATCGTCAAGGGGCACTCCTTCGTCGCCGAGGTCGTTTCTCTGGGAGCCGTCTTGGGAATCATGGCGGTAGTCTTTGCCTTCATCTACGCCGGTTCTAACATCCTGAAATCGATGAGCCGAAGCGCCTTTCTGCCCCAAAACCTGGCCCAGCTCAACACCAAGACCCACAGTCCAAACAGGGCCATCTGGCTAGTCGGGGTCCTCTCAGCCATCCTTGCCGGGGAGTTCGATCTCCACTACCTGGCCCTGATCGCCAACATCGGTTCCCTGATGGTCTTCGCACTGATTTCACTGGTTGTGATCATCCTGCGCTACCGTTACCCAGAGCTGAAGCGACCGTTCAAGGTGCCGTTTGGTAAGACGATTCCGATCCTTTCGATCATCATCTGTATCGTCCTCCTCGTCAGTATTTCCCTGACGGCCTGGCTGACCTATCTCGCCTGGATCGCAGTGGGCCTACTCATCTACTTTACCTACTCGCTTCGCCACGCCGACGAGTTCAATTTCACATCAGAAGATTAATTAATTGGGAGCAAAGCAGCTACTGTTTTGCTCCTATTCTTTAAAATCGTTCAATTTTGGGAAATATTGATGCCTTTGGTGAACTATGAACCAACTGACCGCAGCTGACCTTCACTGCTAAGCTTTCACCGTGAGTTGGTGTAGAATAAGGGTGATTAGATAATTTACATTTTGAAAGGAACTGGTTAAATGTCACGATTTAGAAATTCTGCATGTACTTCGATCATGGTCGGCAAGAACGCCTCACTGGACGGTTCGACCTTCATCTCCAGAAACGAGGATCGGGTCAAGGCCATCGAACCCAAGCGCTTCCTGGTCCAACCCGCCGTTCACGACCGGCATGAAACCTATGTCTCCGCCTACAATAAACTAACTGTTCCTCTTCCTGAAAATGGAATGCGCTACACTGCCACCCCATCGGTTGACCAGAGTGCTGGTCCTAATGAGGAGGACGGCTTTAATTCTGCTAACGTTGGTGAAAGTGCCACCGAGAGTGTTTACGCTAACGACCGGGTGCTCGCCTACGATCCATTCGTCAAGAACGGCCTGGCTGAAGATTCAATGACCACCCTGGTATTGCCATATATCCACTCCGCCCGTGAAGGGGTTAAGCGCCTGGGCAAACTGGTCGCCAAGTACGGATCTGCTGAAGGAAATGGGGTTCAATTCAACGATCAGGATGAAGTTTGGTACATGGAAATCGCTACCGGTCACCACTGGGTTGCGGTTCGCATTCCCGACGACTGCTACGCCGTGGCGGCTAATCAAATTGCCATCGAGCAAATTGATTTCAATGACCCGGACAACTATATGTGGTCTGATGGGATCAGGGAATTTGTCAACGACCACCAACTTAACCCGGACAACGATCAGTGGAATTTCCGGCACATCTTCGGTACCAACACCAAGCTGGACCACCACTACAACACGCCCCGGGTTTGGTTTGCCCAGCGTTACCTGAGCCCGGTGGCCGCGGCCGACCAGACACCTGAATCACCTGACATGCCATTCATCCGCAAGCCAGAGCGCAAAATCGCGGTTGAGGACATCCAGTACCTGCTCAAGTCCCACTTCAACGAGACCAAGTATGATCCGTTGGGTGACGGTAGCGAGTACGACAAGAAGGTTTACCGGCCAATTGCCCTCTCCCGGACGGCCCAGTCCCACATCCTGCAGATGCGCAACAACGTCAAGCCGGAGCAGGCCGCTATCCAATGGGTCGAATTTGGCCTGCCATCCTTCTGTGCCTACACGCCATTCTTCGCCAACGCCGACGACACCGACGTCTCCTACCGGAAGTTCCCGGCCAAGATGAAGCTCAAGAACGCCTACTGGTTGAACGAGGCCCTCGCCATGGTTGTCGAGAGTCACTACAGCGAATTCTATGACCAGGACGCGGACTTCCAGAAGGCCCTCAACGAATGGGCCCGGCGGAAGATTGCGGCGGTCGACGCCAAGGCTAGCCAGCTGGACGGCACCAAGCTGACCACCTACCTGACGGGCCAGAACCACAAGATCGCCAAGCACTACAACAAGAAGGCCAAGCGGCTCCTCTTTGATCTGATGACTCAGGGGACCGAATTCTCCAAACTGACCTTCAAGATGGATCCAAATCTTTAACAATCCGATGTTTCTCAGCAATTTATAAAATTAGGGCTTGATTTAAAGATTAAAGAGTTCTAATATAATGCCAACAAGAATTATAAATTGCTAAGAAAAGATGAGTAATGGGTAGCAGGAACTACAGAGAACCGGGTAGATGAGAACCGGTGTCCCCTAAACCCACGAAGATGGTCTTGGAGCAAAGACGACCGGCGAGCCATTGGTAAGCTGGTCACGAGTGGCGACCGATAAAACGCCTGGGTTTACCCGCATGGGTGTACCTATTAAGGATTGGACTGTGAGGCCCAATCAAATTAGGGTGGTAACACGTTAATTTCAACCTTTGAAAATGACGTCCCTAGAAAAAGCATTAACGCTTTTTCTAGGGACTTTTTATTTGCTTCCGGTACTTGAACTCACCGTCGAAAAAGAAAGGATCGATGTTTTATGACTGAATTTACACCACGAACTGTTTCCCCATTTCGTTACGACGTTGTTGGTTCATTTCTGCGCCCCCAAGAACTGAAGGACGCGCGTAAGAAGTTTGCGGCCGGCGAGATCAGCCGGGCCGACCTCACCGCCGTTGAAGACCGCCTGATCATTGACCTGATTCATAAGGAAGAAGCCGCGGGACTCAAGGCCGTGACCGATGGTGAATTCCGTCGTAGCTATTGGCACCTTGACTTTTTCTGGGGACTTCAGGGCGTCAAGCACGTCACCCTTAAGCACGGCTACTTCTTCCACGATGAGGAAACCCGGAAAGATTCTGCTCAACTGACTGGTAAGATCAGCGGTGAAAATCACCCATTCGTTAAGGCCTTCGAGTTTGTCCGGGACCACGTCAGCGATGGCACCCAGGTTAAGCAAACCATCCCGGCTCCAGCCCAATTCCTAGAAGAATTCCTGCGTCCTGAAAACCAAGACAACCTTAAGGCGATCTACCCGAATATCGCGAATTTCGATCATGACGTTGCGGCCGCCTACCATCAGGTTATCGAGGATTTTTACGCGGCTGGCTGTCGGACTCTCCAACTAGATGACTGTACATGGGGAATCTCAGTAAATAACTTCGCCAACCTTAAGAAGAAGGATCCGAACGCGGATACCTCGCAGCTGGTAGCCCTGCAGGAGCGCTTCTTGAAGGTGAATAATGCCGCCATCGCCGACCTGCCGGACGATCTCACCATCAACACTCACGTCTGCCGGGGGAACTACCACTCAACCTGGGCCGCAGCTGGTGGCTATGGTCCCGTTGCCGACACCCTCTTTGCCCAGGAAAACGTCAAGGCTTTCTACCTCGAGTACGACTCCGACCGTGCTGGTGGCTTTGAACCCCTGGCCAAGGTACCAGATGAAAAGTACGTGGTCCTCGGTCTGGTAACCTCCAAGAATGGCAACCTGGAAGATAAACAGACCATCATCGACCGGATCTATGAAGCCGCCAAGTTCCACCCGCTCGACCACCTCTGCCTGAGTCCGCAATGTGGATTCGCTTCAACTGAAGAAGGCAACATCCTAACGGAGGACCAACAGTGGGCTAAGGTTGCTCTGGTTAAAGAGATCGCCCAAGAAGTTTGGGGCTAAAGTAATCAAATATGAATTAATAGGTCATGATACCGTTTTGCACGGGTCATGGCCTATTTTCGTTTATTATTTTGCTAACCGTTTAACATTTATTTTGATAAACGATTGACAAATTTAGTAAAAGCACTTACAATCTTCACCGTAAACGTTTTCAAAGAATGAAGGGAGTCGGTTGTATTGCGGCAAGTTGATGAGTCACGAGTGATAAAAGTCACAAACACTCGCTATCGCGAACATTACCATATCCAGACACCGGCGGGTTGGTTGAATGATCCCAACGGTCTCTGCTTCTTCAAGGGCTACTACCACGTCTTCTACCAGTTCCACCCTTATTCCGCTGAATGGGGGCCGATGCACTGGGGACACGTTCGGAGCAAAGACCTTGTTCACTGGGAGAATCTGCCAGTGGCCCTGGTCCCCGGTGATCCCGAGGACTCTGGCGGTTGTTTCTCCGGTTCGGCGATCGTCAAAGGTGATCGCCTGTACCTGATTTACACGGGTCATCATTACTATGATGACAGCGACCAGGATCACTTCTGGGAGAACCAGAACGTGGCCTACAGTGACGACGGGATTCATTTCACCAAGTACGCAGGAAACCCAGTAATTGAGGCTCCGGCTGACAACAGCCAGGACTTCCGGGACCCCAAGGTTTGGGAGCACGATGGCCAGTATTACCTGGTCGTTGGTAGCCGTGAAAAACAGAATAATCGTGCTCGGATCTTACTCTACCAGTCTAGCGACCTGTTGCAATGGCAATACCGCGGGCCAATCACTGCATCCCAGAGTATCGAGCTCGAAGGTTCAATGTGGGAATGCCCAGATCTCTTCCGGCTCAACGGTCAGGATGTTATGGCCTGCTCACCGATGGGAATCCAGCCACAGCGCCACCGCTTCCTCAACCTGAGCCAAGCGGCTTACTTTGTGGGCCAGCTGGACTATGACCAGGCCCATTTCAACCACTACGGCCTTCACCTGTTGGATTACGGACACAACTTCTACGCTCCTCAGTCATTCCTGACACCGGATGGCCGCCGGATTCAGTTCGGCTGGTTCAGCTCCTTTGACAACCCGTTGCCGGAACAAGCTGACGGCTGGGCCGGGGCGCTGACCCTACCGCGGGAACTTGTCATGCGCGGTAACCAGCTGGGTGCCATCCCCGCTCAAGAGACGACGCGGCTCCGCGTTGGTGAGGCACTTAACACTTCAGCAATTATTCACTCTCCACACCAACTGACCGTTACCGATCCGCAACACACTGAGTGGGACCTAACCTTCAACCTGAACGATGACTATGACGGCCAGGTCAGTTGGCAACTTGCCAATTCTGACCAAACCCTGATCGCCTTCAGCTACGACCAGGCAACTGGCGAGGTCACGGTTCACCAACATAGTCAGGCCAGTGATCGCTACGCCACCATCGGTCACGTCCACCAGCTCCGGGTCCAGATCTTCGTGGACACCAGTTCCGTCGAGATCTTTATCAACGACGGTGCCGCAACCTTCACCGAACGCTACTACAACAATCAACAGCCGGTGACGACCACGGTTGCCGCTAGCCGACCAACTGCTACTGCCATCAAGGCTTATACACTTGATATGAAAGGATAATTGACATGAAAAAGCACAGCTTATTCAAGAACCCCTTCTACCGGTTCGATTCGTTAAACATCCTCCTCTTCTTCACTGCCTGGGGAATCTGGTGGTCATTCTTCCAAATCTGGTTGACCAACACCCTACACTTTTCCGGTGAACAGGTGGGGACGATCTACTCCTTCAACTCCGCCATCACCCTGGTCCTGATGTTTGTCTACGGGGCTATCCAGGACCGGCTTGGATTAAAGCGTTACCTGCTGATCTTCTGCGCCATCATGGAAATGCTGCTCGGCCCATTCTTTACCTGGCTCTACGCTCCGTTACTCCACAGTAACTTCTACCTTGGGACCTTTCTCGGCTCCCTCTACCTGTCGTTTGCCTTCCTGGCCGCTTCACCAACCTTCGAGGCCGTCACGGAGCGGATCAGTCGGCGTTACCGGTTTGAATACGGCCAGGCTCGGTCATGGGGGTCCTTCGGGTACGCGGTTTCCGCCCTGCTCGCCGGCTTCCTCTTCACCATTAACCCTAACCTGGTCTTCTAGCTTTCGTCAGCCATCGCCCTGGTCCTCTTCCTCCTGCTCGTCTTCGTTCACCCCGAAAAGAACCCGAAGATGATCGACCTTTACGAAAACAAGGTTGAAACGGCCAAGGAGAGTTCTACGGCTTCACTGAAGGAAATCTTCGGTGTCTTCAAAATGAAGGCCCTCTGGCAGATCATCGTCTACATCATCTTCTCCTGGACATTCTACACAGTCTTTGACCAGCAGATGTTCCCTCAGTTCTTCACCCAATTCTTTGCTACCAAGGCCCTTGGTCAGCAGATGTATGGGGTCCTGAACTCCGTGGAAGTCTTCTTAGAAGCAATCATGATGGCCTGTGTTCCATGGCTGATGAAGAAGATCGGGGTCCGCAAGACCCTGCTGGTCGGGATTACCATCATGGTTGTCCGGATTGGGGGCTGTGGCCTGGTCACGAACCCGCTGGGTGTTTCCTGCATCAAGCTGCTGCACGCCCCAGAAACGGCCTGCTTCGCCCTCGGCCTCTTCCGTTACTTCACCCTGCACTTTGATACCAAGGTTTCAGCCACCCTCTACATGGTTGGTTACCAGATTGCCGCTCAGGTCGGTCAAATCATCTTCTCAACGCCGCTTGGGGACCTGCGTGACCACATCGGTTACAGTCACACCTTCCTGGTTATTTCCGGGATCACGCTGATCGCCGGGATCTACGCAACCTTCATCCTGAAGAAGGACGACGTGGACGTCAACGGTCAACCGCTGAACTAAAATTACATCTTTAAAAAGCCAAAACAGCTGCAGAAAATATCCGCAGCTGTTTTTTATTTCCTATTCAGCAAGTCTACCGACGACCGGCAGTCCTTTCAGCACCCGTTTACCATGGGGTGACTTTTCAAGTATAACGTCGGTCAGGTCTTGACCAGCCAGGTTTCCATGGTGGCGGCCACCCTGCCAGGCCGGTTTAGCAGAGACGTCATAGATCACGCCTTCGACCGCTACGTAGGCTGGCTGACCTGCTTGTCCATTGTACTTTGCCAGTTCATCCTTTGTCATCATCTTATCAGCCATCATGGTGACCTCCTTTAATTTTGGTGATTAAACCATATCATGAACCGGCTGTGGTGCCTAGCAGGACACCGAATGGTTAAGCAAAACTTATCAATCATCTTTAGCGAAAAGCAGGTGAATCCCGCCATCGCCCAGCAGTTCTGTCTTAACGACCTTGAACCGCTGATTAACAAAGACCTGTCGAGTGTCGAAGGTTCCTTTCTTACTGGTATCCCCGCTGATGTAGGGAGCCATCACCAGGGAAATTTCATCAACCAGACCGGCCTTCAGGAAGGCACCGTTGATCAAGGCGCCGCCGCCCAGGGCCACCTTCTTAATGCCAAAGTACTGCCGCAATTTAACCAGGGCCTGGGTAAAGTCAATTGCCGAATCACCACAGACCAGGTACGGAATCTGCATGGCCCGCAGGAAGGCCAGGTAGCGCCGGCTGGCAAGCTTGGTAACCACCTCAATCGCCCGGCTCTTCTTGCCGGCATAGTCGAAGTAGTTCTTCTCCCAGCCAGCACGACCCCGTCGGTCAAAGCTGACGTCCCAGGTAGCCGAACTGATCCCCGCCGGTACCCAGTCCTGGTAGTCGATTCCTGCTGGATCATATTGGCTGAGGTCCGGGTGGCCCGGCGCGGCGTACATCACGATCGTGTTACTACCATTGGCGTTGGTATTGCTGAGCTTGAAGAGGATATCGTCGTAGTAGTCGCCCGAGGCCTTGTCCCCCGGCAGGCCATCCCAGTCGCCGTCGATCTTCCCATCGATCGATTCATACATGTGCACAATTACCTTCGCACGTTCCATCACGTATTCCTCCTTTGAACCTATTTTAAACCAGAAAAGGACGTGGCAAAAACAGGTTTGTCACGCCCTCCAAATTAGCAATCATGGGTACCGTTGTATTCAGTTGAGACGGGTTCGGTGAGGTCGACGACTTCTAGATTCTCCGTCAATACTCCCTTAGTCGGGCTCATCATCGGCAGGGTAAAGTACTTCGGGTTAACCCGAACCTCCATCTGGTTCTCAAATTGAATGTTGGCGTACGGCTCACTCTTGATGTAGATATCACCGATGTTTGATTCGATCTTCTCGTCGAAGTCATGCAGGTCCATGCCCTTCTTTACAAAGATCAGCCGATAGTTGGCGTCCAGATTACAGTTGCCAATTGCGGAGAACGGACCAACCCCATCGTCAAAGTCCAGGACAATTGTCTTGTCGGGACTCAGGTATTTCGCAATCCGTTTCTTGGCATCATCAGTAAAGGTTAAGTGTTTCATAATTGTGCCCCTCCTCGTTAGCTATCAATGTCTTCAGTCTACGCGCTTTTGGCAAAAAGCCAACTAATCTGCCTGGCTATCTTCGCCATCTGGAGTGATCCGCTCCCGCAGCAATTTGAGGAAGAGCTGGGCCACGTTCGGTAATTGCCGGTCCTTATTCCAGATCAAGACGTTAGCGTCGGTGAGGGCAGGAGCGAGCGGCCGAAAGACGAGGTCCTGGTCATAGAGGTTAGCGATCCCGTCGTAGGCCAGCGCCATCCCAGCTCCGGCCTTAACCAACAGCTCGGCATTGTAGAGCAGGTTGTAGTTGCCGACAAAATTATACTGGTTGATCAGGTCACCCGCCCAATTACGAAAGGTATCCTGGGTCCGCGATTGGACCGACGTTAATAGTGACAGGCCCAACAGGTCACCAGGAGTAATAACCCGCTTAGCCGCCAGAGGCTCGGTCTTGCGCATCAAGATTCCCCACCGGTTCTGGGTAGGAAGAGTAAGGGAATTATAGTTCAGTAGGTTTTCATGGCCCATCACCACACCAAACTCCAGGCTCCCCTGGTCAATCTGCTGACGAACCATCGTTGAGTCGCCGCTCGTTAGGTTGACGCGCACCTCGGGATAATCGCGGAGGATCTGGGCCAGGACGTCCATCATCGGCATCAGGGCACTGCTCTCACCGGCGCCGATGTCCAAGGTCCCACTGACCACTTCATTGGCCTGAAGGTGGTAGGTGGTCTTATCCACCAGGGCTGTGATTTCCTGGGCCCGTTCATACAGGTAATAGCCCTCCTGGGTCAATTTAATCTGGCGGTGGCCCCGCTCAAACAGGGTCACCCCGAGAGTCGTCTCCAATTCCATAATTTGCCGCGACAGGGCTGGCTGGGAAATGTGGAGGCGATGGGCCGCACTGGAGATATTTCCTTCCCGGACGATTTCGATAAAGTAACGCAGTACCCGGATATTCATTGTTCTTCCTCCTTGTATAACTTTTTAACATGGATTTACATTTAATATAAGTATTTCACATTTTAATTTTAGCTTATTACAATAAAATCAACAAATCAATCGAAGGAGGGCATCATCATGACAACAAGTAAAACCCTTAAGCCCGAGCAAGTCGCTGACATGAACGAGATCATCGAACACAATCAAGAACTGCTTCAAGAACTCAACTCCGGCGTCCACTCCCCAGCCGACATCCGGGCGACGGTCGCCCAACTGACTCAACAGGTGCTGGATCCGTCCGTGGAGATCCGACTCCCCTTTCATTCTGACTTTGGCCGTAACATTCACATCGGCAAGCACGTTTTCATCAACAGCGGTGCCACCTTCACTGACCTCGGCGGTATCTACTTGGCAGACGATGTCTTGGTCGGTCCCAACGCGACCCTGATCTCGGTCAACCACCCACTCGATCCCGCGGCCCGTCACGGGGTTGAACTTAAGCCAGTCTACGTTCGCAAAAACGCCTGGCTGGGCGCCAACACTACCATCTTACCGGGAGTCACAATTGGTGAAAATGCCGTCGTGGCGGCCGGGGCAGTAGTCACCAGAAATGTCCCTGCCAACACCATTGTGGCCGGGGTTCCCGCCCGGGTCATCAAAACGATTAAGCACAATAATTAGGAGGAATTTATCATGGCTTACGGATACATCACAAAATTAAATGATCGCGTTCAACGTGACCACGTCAAATTTCATAATCGCTACAACCTCACCCTCGCCGGTGACCTCTACTATCCTAAGGACATCGACCAACAACAGCCACTGCCCGCACTGATCGTCGGTGCACCTTATGGAGGAGTCAAGGAACAGGGGCCGGCCGTCTATGCTAATGAACTCGCCCAACGCGGCTTTGTTGTCCTCACCTTTGACCAGGCCCACATGGGAGACTCGGCTGGTGAGCCCCGGCGCGTTTCATCACCGGGCCTCTTTGCGGAATCATTCAGTGCCGCCGTTGACTACCTCGGTATCCAAGTACCATTCGTCGACCGGGAAAAGATCGGGGTCATTGGTATCTGCGGTTCCGGCGGTTTCTCCCTCGCAGCTGCCGCGGTCGATACCCGGATTAAGGCTGTCGCAACGGCCTCAATGTATGACATCACTGACGTTCGCGGCATGATGAACCTTTCCAAGGACCAGCTCGATAAGATGAAGGATGAACTCGCTCAGCAGCGGTGGGAAGATTACGCTAACGGGATGCCGGAATACAAGCCATCATTCCCCACCAAGCCGTACCCAAGTGTCGACGCCCTGCCAAAGACCGACCCCATCACTAATGAGTGGCAACGTTTCTACGCCGTTCCCCGGGGCTTCCACCAAAACGCCCGGGGCAACTTCACGACCACCTCGAACCAGGCCATGCTGCAATTCTCAGCCCTGGACTACATTGACGAGATCACACCCCGGCCAATCCTCTTCATCTTCGGTGACCGGGCCCACTCCCGTTCATTCTCCGAGCGTGCCTACGATATGGCCAACGAGCCAAAGGAGAAGTACATCGTCGAAGACTGCGAACACATCGACCTCTACGACCGGATTGATAAGATTCCGTTTGCCAAGCTGGAAAGCTTCTTCAAGCAACACCTTTAATTTTTACTTCCCTGCGAAAATGAACTAAAATGCTAGCAAAAGGAAGCGACAGCATGCATCGTCGAATAACCACCATTATCACCACCGCCATCATTGCCGTGGTCGCGATTATCTCCCTCACCGCCTGGCACCGGGCCCAGGCCGCTAAACAGTTTGTCCAATCGAATACCCCCACCATCTTCGTTCACGGTTGGGGCAGCAGTGCTCATGCCGAGGAAAAGATGGCCAATGCCGCTAAACGGGCTGGCGTCACCAACACCATCGTTCGGGCTAACGTCGACCGCCATGGTAAAGTGACCTTCAACCGGACCATCCCTGCCCACGCGGTCAATCCGATTGTCGAAGTTAACCTCGCCGACAATAAGCTCAGTGGCTACGAAAGCAACTACGTAGCGGGATACAAACACGGCGGAAACTACGTCAAGAACGTGGTCCTCGCCCTAGAGCACCAACACCACTATCAGGCCATCAACCTGGTGGGACACTCAATGGGAAATCTCGAGATCATCAACTATATCAACGACAATAGCGACAACCACCAGCTGCCGCGAGTCGACCACCTGGTTGCCATTGCCGGCCACTACAATGGGCTGGTCGGCCAGAAGACGGCTGAGAGTCCGGTCAACGCCAAGACTGGCGAACCACAACGGCAAGACGCCACGTTCAAGCCGTTGCTGAAATTGCGCAATACCTTCCCGACCAACACCCGGGTGCTGAACATCTACGGTGACAAAGAGGACGGCTCCCATTCCGACGGCGATGTCCCGGTCAACTCTGCCAAGTCGCTGAAGTACCTGGTCAGCGGCCGGGCCAAGTCCTACCGGGAAGTAGAGATAAAGGGGGCCAATGCCCAACACAGCAAACTTCACAATAATTCCCAGGTCAACCGGGAACTGATCAACTTCTTATGGCGAAAATAATATCAGCAATCACTATCAAAATTGATTTCAAAGAATAAGCCATCATTTGTAGAGAGCTGTGAATGATGGCCTTTTTAGTATCATATTAAACATTTATTACCGCTGACTATTCGACTTGGCAAACTCAGTAGTTGGACCGAGGTAGTTGCTGTTAATCCCGAGCCACTTCTTGTTGATCCGCCGCAGGGTGCCATCCTTTTGCAAGACTCCCAAGGCATAGTTGATTTTCTTGACCAGGGTGGTATCCCCCTTCCGCATCCCGATGGCGACCCGGTCTGCGGGGTACTGGGTGGCATTGATCAGCTTGTAGTTATTGTTGTGAGCGAGGTGGGTGGCGTAGTAACCGGCATAGACTGTCCCCGAAAGGATTCCCTGTGTCCGCCCCGCCTGAAGGTCCATGAAGGCATCGGAATTATCCTGGTAAAGGATCGGCTTCCTGTTCTTGATGATATCCTTTAGCACCCGTGGATACTTGTTGAGGTCGGTCTGCGCCGTCGAGCTCTCCTGGACCCCAAGCGTTTTACCCTTCATGTCGGCCATTCGATTAATCCCACTGTCTTTACGAACAACGAGCGATTGGCCGGAAAGCTCGTAGACCCGGCTGAAGGCGATCCGCTTGCGCCGGGAAGGGGTTGCCGTGTAACCATTCCAAATGCAGTCGATGGTCCCGTTCTTCAGCTCCGTCTCCTTCATCGACCAGTCAATTGATTGAAAATTAGCCTTGATCCCGAGAACCTTGCAGACAGCCCGTGACAGGTCAACATCATACCCAACCAGCTGTCCATTGCGGCGCCGAAAATCCATTGGGACAAAGCTGTCGTCAACTCCAATGTTGAGGGTGCCCCGCTTTTTGATCTTAGCCCAGGTATCCTGGTGGTTGGCCCGGTAAGTTTCGTTCTGAATGTGACAGCCGCTTAGGAAAGTGGCCGATATGGTGATCAGAAACAGCATTAATAGGATTTTGACTTTTTTCATTGATTAAACCTCCTCCAACGAAAAAACGCCCCTGAAGGATTACTCCTTCAAAGGACGTTCTGGGCGTGGTTCCACCTTTGTTCATAGCCATCTCATGGTGACTACCTTAGCAAGTTCGGTTAATTGCTTAACGAAACTCCTGGTGATAACGGCCGCCTACCGAATTTTCCTTTCAGTCAGAAAATTTACCCTCACAGATGTGATTCGCCTGGCAAGCGGGTCCTTTTTCAGCGACCGGACTCTCTTTATCCGCCTGGGGAAGGCTACTAGTCTGCTCATTGGTTGTTCGCTTATTTAATGTTAGTAAGTATTATAGCCAAGTAAAATTAAATGTCAATAAGTTTATTAGAATTAAATTAAAAACTTTTTAGCAATTTCAACGTATGTTTTTTCCGCATTGAGGACGTCGGTCCGGGCAACGTGTTCGTCAACCTGGTGGGAGAGTTCCTCCACACCGGGGCCAAACTCGATGATTGGAAACTTATTGTCGTCTAAAACGTAACGGGAGGCATCCGTGGCCCCATGTGAAATCACGCTCCGCGGAGCAACCCCGGTTACTTTCTGCCGGGCCTCCTGCGCCAATCCGATAAAACTGGCATTGGGGTCAGTGACAACGGGCATAAAACTGGCCACGATTGACAGTTCGAGTCGGCCAGCCGTCTGACTGTTAATTCGGTCGATGATTGCCTGAAGTCGTTGCTGAGTAGCCTCGTTGTCACATTCCGGGACCGTCCGGACGTTGCCCTTGAGAAAGGCGTAGTCGGGGATGCTGTTAAGCTGGTCGCCACCATGAAAGACAGTTATGCTGTGAACGAGCTTTCCTAAAACGGGACTTTCTGGGGCGTCATCAAAGGCCCGGGCCTCCGCATTGATGAATTTCACAAGGTTAGTAACGGCGTTGATCCCCAGCTCAGGTTTGGAACTGTGGGCCAACTTCCCATACGACTTGACCTGATAGTCGAATGAACCGCAGTGGGCGTATTCAATCTGGCCCGTCGTCGCCTCCCCGATGACCATCGCGTCGACATCGTGGACAAAGCCCTGCTTGGTCAATTCCATTGAGCCCTGACCCCCGACCTCTTCGTCAACCGTGGCGAGCAGGCGGGCCTTGCCGTGTTTGGGAAGTCCGGCTTCCTTCAGATCAATCAGGGCACAGACCATTGCGGCCAGCCCGGATTGCATATCAACGGTTCCGCGACCGTAGATTTGACCAGCTTTTTCCGTAGCGCTGAAGGGGTCGTAAGTCCATTTAGCAGGGTCGCCGGGGTCAACGGTATCGATGTGGCCGGCGAGGGCGAGAACGGGACCCGGATTGTCGCCAACCTCGGCAACCAAGTTTGCCCGGCCGTCAGCAAAGGGGACCAGTCGTGCAGAAATATGATGATCGGCAAGGACCTTCTTGATATAGTCCGCTTCGGCCAGTTCATTGCCGTTAACGGTATTGATGGTGATTAGCTTTTTAAAGAATTCGATCTGTGCTTCATCGTTCATCTGCACGTCCTCCTTTTCTCATTAAAATTTAATAATAGTTTAACACGCGGCAAAGAAAATGCAAACGAAAGCATGTGGTGCAGCAAGATTCATCCCCCAGACGAAAATAGCGTGAACGAGCATCGACAGCTCGTTCACACTATTTTTATGCTTTCAGGAGTGGTTCAGCTGCTTTGATAAGGTCGGCGGCGGCCAGTCCGGTGTTCCCGGTAACAATCTTTGGTGAACCCCCACCGTTAACCGTTCCTAGCTCCTGGAACTTAACCAGCACATCACGAGCCTGGCCACTTGGTGAGATGATGGCAAAACTCGTTTGACTTCCCAACTGAGCGACCAGCAGCTTATCATGATCAACCTGCCGCAACAGTTGGGGTGCCAGCATCGACATCTCACTTGGATCATCTAATTGAACCTGATTAATGACTTGGTCAGCAGCCAAAATATCCTTGGCCTTCATCCCCATCAGTTCCTTCTTCAAAGTCTTGAGTTGCTTCTTCAGGGTCTTATTTTTATTGACCAGTTCCTCGGCTTTTTCAGCAACCTGGTCCTCCTTGGTACTAAGCGTTGCCGCAACCTGTTTCAGGGCCGCGTCATCCTTTTTCAGGCGGTCATTCGTCACCAAGTTAACCGTGATGTAGATCTTGGTACCGGCCGAGACCTTCTCTGTCCCCAGGATAACAAAGCTCTGCAGCTGACCGGTATGGTTAACGTGGCAGGTTCCACAGGGCTGAGTGTTGATCTCACCAAAGTGGACAAGCCGAACCAGGGAATACTTCTGGTAATCCGGATCAGGATACTCGCTGCCCTTGACGTAGGTGAAACTAGTGTGGATGTCCTGGTGAATGACGTTATTCATCCAGTCCTCCACATCCCGTAGCTGGTCCGCATCCACTTGCTTACTATCCACGATATACCATTCATTCTCCGGATCGGCATTGACCTCGACGATCTTAGTATCCTTATCCGCGTAGTAGCCATCCAGGAGGTGGAAGGCGCTCTGAACCGTCGTGTTGATCCACCGGGTCCGGGCATCGACTTTCATGGTAATCGGATCATGTAGTTTCCCGGTCACCTGGTGATAGAGAGTGTCGCCATCCCACTTCAGATCAGTAACCGGTTGACCGTTGATTGTCCCGCGATCAGCGAGTTGGCCACCTTTTTCACCGTAGAAGACTGTGTCGTCAAAGGCATAGTAGCCGTCCTTAACGTCCTTGATCCTAGTTGTGCAGGTCAATTGCTCAAAATCATCGTAATTTTGCATCTTAGTCCTCTCCCTTCAAAACCATGTCGAGGTGGGGAATTCCATCCTCCGGGTACACATCCGAAATAGGTCGGAAGCCTAATGATTCATAGAACTTCTGCAGGTAGGCCTGGGCCTGAATTTGGATTGCTTCTCCCGGAAAAAGCCGGTGGGTTGCCTTGATCGTCTGCTCAACCAGTTGTCGTCCATAATGGTTCTTCCGGTACTGCATTGGCACCAGTACCCGGCCAAAGGTTACCTTGCCGTCAGCGCGCCGGTAAATCCTGGTATACCCAATCAGCTGATCAGCATCGTTATACAGCATGAGGTGGGCGGCGTGATAATCGTCCTGGTCAACCTCTTGATATGCGCAATCCTGTTCAACCACAAACACCTTGACCCGTTCTTCAACGAGCCGGCACCACTCCGGAGCCGTCATTTCGTCCAACTTTTTAACCACCGTCTTCATAAAAATTCCTCCTTTTACGCAAAAAGCACCCAACCTTATTTCTCTTTCATCCGAAAGCCCTAACGAAATAAGGTTGAGTGCTATTATTCCTAGTTCCGGGGAACCAGGTAGCGTATTTAATTATGGTTAGTATAACATATTTCCGGTGGAAGGCAAGTCTTTTTTACTGCAGACCTACCGATACCATGAAACACCGCCAACCCTAATAGTCGAAGATCGCTGGCCAGCGGTACTTGCTAAATAGTGTTCGTTTTTCAGTGTCGATCAATAGCATGGTTCAACTTCTGTCGGTTGACAAAGTAAATCAACAAGACCAGTGGAATGATCACCAGCATCACCGGATAGAAGTATTTCACTGGCATCGTGCTGTCAACGATCCCACCAATGATTGGGCCCAGGGACATCCCGACGTCCAATCCGAGGAAGAAGGTGGAACTGGCCAGTCCTCGTTCCTCTTGTGGTGCCAGCATCATTGCTGTTGACTGACAGACGGAGTAAATGATACCGTAGCCAAATGCCATCCCGGCCGCTGCTAAGGCCATCTCCCAGTTAGTATGCATAATCGTCAGCATTACCAGGTAGAAGGTGGTAGCCACCGTACTAGTAATCAGCCAGGGACCAAAACGCACCGTATCAAATTGGTTGCGTAAGAATAACCGGATCAGCAGTAACACGGCCGCGTAGATCAAGAAGTAGGCGCCCACAGCGATCGGCAGGTGACGTTGTTCCGTATAGCTGACAATGTCCGCCTGGGTAGCAAAGTACGGGATTGCAAACAGGGCTACTAGGCAGGCCACCGGCACCGAATCCCGCTGGATGATCTTAAAGTGGTGACCCCGAGATGTCTGGGTACTAGTGGTTGGCTTAGCCCGGTTACCGACGAATTGGATTGTCACCACCATCATCAGGGCAGAAAGAGCGGAGATGATGATTGCCTCCCGGTAGCCAATTGTCCGGTAGAGGTTGATCGAAACTGCCGGCGCGAAGGCCATCGCTAACGCGTTCATGATCCCATAGAAGCTCATTGCCTCGCCGACATGGGAGAACGGCACCAGGTAGGAAAGCCAAGTGGTCATGCAGACCGTGCAGAGGACGTAACCAGCCCCGTTGATCAGCCGAAACAACAGGAGCAGGCCACTATTCGGCGTAATGACGTAGCCGAGGACCCCAAGAAAACTGAGGGCCCCGCCGATAAAGGACAACTGATACTTGGAAAAGCGGTCGGTGAGGTTACCAGCAATCGGTCGCAAAAACATTGCCACGATGCTCATCATGCCAACGATCACCCCGGCAAAGGCACTGCTGGCGCCGAGCTCCTGAGCGTAACCGTTGATCAACGGGTTGCAGTACATATTACTAAACATGAAGAAGAAGGAGGCCGCCATGACCAAAATGACGTCCTTTGAATATACCTTCTCTTTATCCTTTTGTTTGGCCATTAAATATCATCTTCTATCTGCCATTCATTATAACGCGCGTTTCACGTGGAACACGGCCACTAGTAGCTAAAAAGAGCTTGTTTCACCCTAAATAACTGGCTAAAATAAAGGCATTATGAGATATTCTTACAAATTCAGCGATGCCATTCACCTTCTGACCTACCTAGTCATCTATCGAGACGGGGACCGGTCAAGCAAGGCGATTGCCAATAGTATCGAGGCCAATCCGAGTGCGGTACGAAAAATGATGGCTGATTTTCGTCAAGCTGACTTACTGGTCACTCAGTCAGGTCGTGCTCAACCAACCCTCGCTAAAAGCCCGGCAACGATCACCCTCTTGGATATTTATCTGGCCCTTAAGATGGATCACAATCTACTACACGTGGATCCGGCAACAAATCCCAATGATCTGGTTGGCCGGGAGATTCAACCAGCCCTCACCGATTATTATCAGCAGATTCAAACCGCCGCTTTTCAAAAAATGGCAACGATCACGCTCGCCAATGTCGTGGATAGAATCCGCCAGGCAAATCAAAAAGTATCAAGGTAACGTGCTTATCAGCTGCCTTGATACTTTTTTATACGTTATTTTTTCATTCTCGACGAACTCCAAAAATCATTGAAACAATCAATACTAGCATAACCGCACCAATTATTGATGGTACAACCGCCATCTCGGCGACTTGTGGTCCCCAGGATCCAAGAATTGCTTCACCGACTGATGAACCAACCAAACCGGCAATCACGTTACTCACCATTCCCATGGAACCACCACGATGGGTAATGGCACCGGCGATTAAACCGATAATCCCACCAACTATTAATACCCATAACCAATGCATATTTCTTAAGCCTCCTTTTCTTTCTTATCCAGATTGTCTTTTAGATCACGCGCCTTGTCCTTAATCTTTCCTTTCGTCTTGCGAAGTTTTCCCATTATTTCTTCCTTCTTGTCACCTTTCGCCTTCCCCTTTAATTCTTTGAGGGTTCCGGTAACCCGATCTTTTAGTCCGTGCTTATCGCTAACCATGTATATCAAGCCTTTCTATCCTTAACGCCTAATTGCAAATGAACATAGGCAACTATCCTAATCATGAATTAGTGATATTGCTTATCTTTAATTCTAGCAGTTAATACTAATATATCTATTCTTTCAATAATGATTTATGGTTAGCTTAATCCTATTATTTAATCTTAATAATAAAAAATACGATAATTACACTGTTGTAAAAAAGCGGTCGCAATGAGAATTTGCAGCCGCGTATTTTTTATAGCAATCTATTTCGAACAGAATCGATCGTCCTGATTTACTATCACGTTGAAGGCGCCCGATACGCTATTTATCATGATCCGGATTCTAATATTACTCCGGACGACACCAAACCTAAAAAAGGGTGGCGAAGAATCCTTCGCCACCCTTTTATCATGTTTATTGCAATGAGTCCCATGCAGTCAACTCAACCGCCTTGGTTGCGGCCAGCTTCTTAAGGTCATCATCAAGATACTTCTTGTTAATTACTGCTTCATAGGTGTATTCCTTGAACCAATCTTCGGTCATGACAAAGTAACCATTGTCACCGTTGTCCTTACCCCAACTGTTTTCAATCTTCCACCGGGTTGGTTCATCGTTGACCAAGTCAAAGCCAGTCAGAGTCATGGCATGGGAAACCATGGCCTGCTTGGACTCCAGCCGGTCCTTCTTATCCATCACGAAGTCCACGTCGAGCAGTTCGGCCCGCCGGAAGAGCTTGGCATCCATCAGGCCCCGCTTCCGATCCATCTGTTGCAGGACATCGTTACCGACCCAGACGGTTTCACCAGCCTTAAGCTGCTTCATGGCCGCCTCCTGCAGGTACTTGAATGGAACGTTGACAAACTTGATTGGAATTCCACCGGCAACGCTATCCTGGGTTGGCATTGCATAGACCTTGTTGTACTCGTGGTCTGGTGCGTTCGTAACGACAACGTAGTCATTCAGATTGGTGTCGAAGTATTCCCGGTAGAACTTCAGTGGGGTCAAGCCCAGTACCTGGTGGAACTTCTTGTCGTCGTCCCGGTATTCCAGGTCAAACTTCGTCGGTGGTTCACCGAAGGAGTAGGCAGCGACCTTGTAAACATCGGCCATCATCCGCTCCTGGGCCTTGCTTAGTTCGTCCTCATCGGCACCATCATTGACCATCCGACGCAGCTCCAAGGCATCCTTACGCATCAGATAGTTCATGACCTCGGCCACGTCACTGGTGTCCTTGGTGTTGTGGGTGTCAGGCATGACATATTCTGGAACTACCCCGTACTTTTCGATGATGGAGGCTGCATTAGCCCATTGCCCACCATCGTTCAGGGCGAAGCTAAGGTAGAAGTCCACGGTCCGGTCATGGAGCGGCTTCTTGGCCGTTTCAATGATCTTTTGGAAGTACATGTTAGCCCGTTCGATCCGGTCCCAGAAGAACAGGTAGTTTTGGGACAGCTCGAAGTCCTTGAAATTGTACTTCGTCGCAAACTTGTGCCGGAGTGTGTTCAGGGTCGCAAATGACCAGCAGCGTCCACTATGCCGCTGGTTGGATGGCTTCCCCGTCTTGATCTCGTAGGAGAAGGCCCGGTGGAGGCGTTGACTCGCTGCCGGATCTTCACTAGCGTTCTTAATCCCATTCTTTTGGACGGCCCGAGCGATTACGTCTGCATCCCGTCGTGAATGAAATTCCTTTTGGTACTTTTCAACCATCTTATCTGTTAAATGGCGTTCTTCTGTCATCAAATATCCCTTCTTTGATAAAAATCCGTTATCATGACTATTACACTATCAATCATAACTCACTTTACCTCATTGCGTCGGCAAAAGTGCTTTTTCTTTCTTACTTATCATTAGTAAGTTACAATAGAGATGAATCATTGAATGAGGGAGGAATTTCTAATGAGTAAAGTGTTTATTGTCGGTGGTTCTGGACGGGTCGCAACCGAGCTGATCAAGGACCTTGTCGCAGCCGGTAATGAAGTTGTCGCTGGTGCCCGCCACCCTGAGAAGATCGTCAAGAGTAACGGAGTAACCCCTGTCGCCCTTGACCTACACGATGACGTTGACCAGCTCGCCAGCCTGATGACCGGCTGCAACGCGGTTTACTTCGTAGCCGGATCCCGGGAGAAGGACCTCCTCCAGACCGATGCCATGGGAGCAGTTAAGACCATGCAGGCAGCCAAGCAGGCGGGGATCAAGCGCTACATCATGCTGAGCTCAATGTACGCCCTAGAGCCAGAGAAGTGGGCAGACTACCCGGCACTGGCCGCCATCACCGACTACAACATTGCCAAGTTCTTCGCCGATAACTACCTGATCAAGAACACCGACCTGGATTACACGATTATCCAGCCCGCGGTCCTAACTGAGGAAACAGGTACTGGGAAGGTCAACTTTGGTCCGGGCGATGAATCTACCAACCCAATTCCTGACGTCGCCCAGGTGCTGGCGGATGTCCTAAATGCCGACAACACTATCGGTAAGGTCATCATGATGCGCAGCGGTGACACTCCAATTTCAGACGCAATCAAAGCATTATAAACAAGAAAGGCGGCCGCGGCCGTCTTTTTTTGTACCTGCTTGACATTACAACCACGAAATCGGTTACAATAATCTTTAATAGCAACGAAGGGAGAAATTCCATATGGGACTTCACGATCAACAAATTTACAACCCCGATGACCCGAAAATTCTGCAGGTGCAGAAGCAAGCACAGCTAAAAATGTACGAATACAACCGGACCCTGCCGACCGAGGATGCCAAGCGGCAACAACTGATGAAGGAGATGCTGGGCAAGGTCGGAACAGGATGCTACTTCGAGCCCCCCTTCCACGCCAACTTTGGTGGGAAGCACGTGATGCTCGGCGACCACGTCTACGCCAATTTTAACCTGACCGTAGTTGATGACACCTACGTCTACATCGGTGACCATACTATGATCGGGCCCAACGTCACCTTGGCCTCCGCCGGGCACCCGATTCTCCCGGAACTACGCGAGAAGGGGTACCAGTTTAACCTACCAATTCACATCGGGAAAAACTGCTGGCTAGGTGCTGGCGTTATCGTCGTTCCCGGGGTCACGATCGGTGATAATACCGTGGTCGGGGCCGGGGCGGTCGTCACCAAGAACCTTCCTGCTAACGTGGTGGCTGTTGGAGTGCCCGCCAAGGTTGTCCGGCATATCGGCGATCACGACCGCAAGTACTACCATGGTCAAATGCAGATCGACCCCGAGTTGCTCTCATAATGCCAAACTTTATAAAGTTATCAGTGTCAGATATAGATATTATTACACTGATAACTTTTCTTTTTTAAGGAAAAGATGCATTATTATAATCATTAACACTAATCGAAAAGAAGGCAATAGTCATTCCAAAGCATAACAACTCCATGTCTATTCGTATTCTGGCACTGGTTACCGGCCTAGTCCTAAATGCCCTCGGCAACGGTCTCACCGTTGCTACTAACGTCGGGACCAGTCCCTGGACCGCCTCTGAAGTCAACATCGCCAACCTAGTTCATACCACGGTCGGGATCCCGATGTTCTGTGTGGGTGTCCTGGTTGCCGTCGCCAATCAGCTCCTGATCCACCAGTGGGATAAGTGGTGGTTCTTCGGTGAAATTGGCTTCATCGCCTGCTTCAGCTACTTTGTCGACGTCTTTGTCGCTCTCTTCACCTGGCTGGGGGTCCCCCGCCTACCATTCCTCGTTCGGACCATCATGTGCTTCATCGGGGTTGCAACCTTCTGCTGTGCCATCTCCATCTACCAGCGAGCTAACCTGATCATGCATCCCAACGACGACACAACCAACATCCTTCGTTTTCTCTACTGCCATAACCGTGTCGTTGTGGCCCAACTGATCAACTTCGTCCCACCAATCGTCATTATGGTGGTCACCTTCCTGATCAGCGGTCACCTGTACGCCATCAACATTGGGACCCTATTCGCCCTGTTGGCCAATGGTCCCCTGATCGGTTTCTTCGACCACCATGTCTGGCACGGTCTAACCCACAACTTTCGAGTCAAGGGCGCTGGCAATGCGGCCTGAACTAAATAAGGACTTGTGGCAATTTCATTTTTGCTACAAGTCCTTTTGTTTATTTAGTTAAGAAATCAGTCACCAGTTTAACCACTTCCGCACGACGGGTCCCATCAAACATGTGCCCCTCCCCATCAATCAAGCGCAGAATACTCTGTGGCATGATAACGTGGTACTTCCGCGTAGCTTCCGGCGAAACCACCTGGTCAGCCGTGCCGTGGATCAGCAGGGCCGGACCAGCAAAGTGTTGCGCCGTCTCATAGATTGGCAGCAGCTGGGCAGTCCGGAAGTAGTCACCGCCAACTTTAAAGCCGTCCACCATCACGTAATCCGGAATATGGTTGGGATCGTAAGTGCTTCCCTGACAGGTCCCCTGCAGGGCGTCATCCTTCAGTGTGGCCGCCGGTGCCAGAAGAACCAACTTGTCGATCACGTCCCGGTAGTAAGCCGCCAGCATCGAGGCCACCACGCCCCCCTGGGAGTGCCCAACCAGGTAGATGTGCTTAGCCTTGACTTTCTGCCGAACAAAGTCAATGACCTTCATCCCATCGAGGAGCTCGCTCAGCACGGTCATATCCTCAAAACGGCCATCGCTCTTCCCGCAGCCGTCAAAGTCGAAGCGCAACGTTGCCAGCCCTACTTGGTTGAGAGCGTGGGCCAGGGTCGGCAGGATCTTAGTATCGTCATAGCCCAGGTCACCCTTGAATCCGTGCATTAGGATCGCCACCGTGTCATTTTCCAGCGTGTCCGTGCCCTCCAACAAGCCGTGGAGACACAGGCCATCGCGTTCAATCGTAATTTCCATGATAATTCACCTCGTTTTTATTATACTGGTCTGCCTCTGCAATATCACCACAGAGTAGCCAGCCAGTAGACTACCGGGATTGTCAGCAGGCTGAGAATGGTCGAAACACTCATCAGGATGGTTGCCGGCTTGGCATCCCCACCTGACTGCAGGGTAAAGAGGACAACCAATCCCGCTACTGGGCAAGCGTTGAGAATTACGGTCACCAGCAATGGTACCCCATTAACTCCCAGCATCAGCAAGATCGGAATGCCAATAATTGGAAAAATCAGGTTGCGCAAGACTAGGCTGACCCATAAAGCCCCCGGCAACTTAATATCACGTAAATTAAGGTTGGCCAGGTTACTACCAATAACAATCATTGAGAGCGGCGTGAACGCCGGACTGGTGTAGTTGATAAAACCGCTCACCAGTTTGGGCAACCGATAGGAGCTGATAAACATCACCAGGCCAAGGATAATCGCAATGATGTTGGGATTCAGGATGATCTTTTTAACCTGCTGACCTAACTCCTGCCGTTTTGAGTGGCGAAAGATCCCGATCCCCTGGGTCCACGACATCACGTTAAAACCGATCATTGACGCCACGGCGTAGAATACTCCGACACTCCCAAACAGCCCCTGAGCAAGTGGAACTCCCATAAAACCATTATTGGAATAGATACTCCCATAGGTAGCAATGTGCTGGATGTTTTGGTCTGGAACCCGGTGAAAGATTAGTTTAGCAATAATAATTGAGACGAAATAAGTGAGGAAGACCGCAATCACCAGAAGGACTAGTTGATAAAAGCGCGTCTTGGAAAAGGGCTGTTCAAATGCCCGAATAATTACAATCGGAGATAAGAAATAAAGGGTGATGTTCGTCAGGTCATTAATCGATTGAAGGTGCAAAAAATTAGTCTTTCGAATAATCGCTCCCAACAACATCAGTAAAAAAATAATGGCGACTTGGTTAAAGATTTGGCCAATCGACATTTACTCACCACTTTCTTCTTAAAATTTAGTAACATTTCTATTTTACAGCAAGGACACGCTCGCCAGAGCAATTACTTTGCCCCACCCCGCTTTCGCCGTATAATTAAACTATCCTAAAAATAAGAAGTGAGTTTTTTAATGACAGAAAGCAAGCGATTGTTGGATACCTTCCAACCAGAACACTATGACCTCTACCTCGATATCGACCGGGGCAAGAAGACAATCAGCGGCAAGACGACCATCACCGGTCACGCCGACCAAAACCAGATCGCCGTTAATCAGAAGTATCTGCAGGTAAATAGCGTCAAGGTTGCTGGCCAGGACGTGCCGTTTACCACCGATGACCAGGCGGAAACGATTAACATCACCCTTCCGCAAGCCGGCGCGGTCACGCTAATCATCGACTACACCGCACCCCTGACCGACACCATGATGGGAATCTACCCATCCTACTACGAAGTCAACGGAGAAAAGAAGCAGCTGATTGGGACCCAGTTTGAAACCACCGCAGCTCGACAGGCCTTCCCAAGCGTCGACGAGCCGGCCGCCAAGGCTACCTTTAGTCTCGCCATCAAGTTCGATGAACACCCTGGCGAAACCATTATTGCTAACATGCCCGAGGATCACGTCGAAAATGGTGTCCACTACTTCCAGGAAACGGTACGGATGTCCACCTACCTGGTTGCCTTTGCCTTTGGTAAGATGCAGAGTAAGCTGACGGAAACCAAGTCCGGCGTCAAGGTCGGCGTTTTCGCCACTAAGGCCCACCAACCAAAAGAGCTCGACTTCGCCCTCGACATCGCCAAGCGGGCCATCGAGTTCTACGAGGACTTCTATCAAACCCCATATCCGCTGCCGCACTCATGGCAGTTGGCCTTGCCTGACTTCTCAGCCGGCGCTATGGAAAACTGGGGGCTGGTAACCTACCGGGAAGCCTACCTCCTGCTCGATCCTGATAACACCTCCTTGGACATGAAGCAATTAGTTGCCACCGTGATCACCCACGAACTGGCTCACCAGTGGTTCGGTGACCTGGTTACGATGAACTGGTGGGACGACCTCTGGCTCAACGAGAGCTTTGCTAACATGATGGAATACGTCTCCGTCGACGCCATTCACCCCGACTGGCACATCTGGGAGCTCTTCCAGACTACGGAAGCTCCAATGGCCCTGCAGCGGGATGCCACGGATGGTGTTCAGCCGGTTCACGTCGCCGTTAACAATCCGGCCGAGATCGACTCCATCTTTGACTCCGCGATCGTCTACGCTAAAGGTTCCCGGATGCTGGTCATGGTCCGGGCACTGCTCGGTGACAACGCCCTGCGCAAGGGATTGAAGAACTACTTTACTGCCCATAAGTATCACAACGCTAAGGGAAGCGACCTCTGGCAGGCCCTCGGTGAAGCTTCCGGACTGGACATCGGTAAGATCATGAACTCCTGGCTGGAGCAGCCTGGTTACCCAGTGGTCACGGCTGCCGTCGATGACCAGGGTCAGCTCGTGCTCAACCAGAAGCAGTTCTTCATCGGTGACGGGGTCGACCAGGGCCGGACCTGGCAGATTCCGTTGAACAGTAACTACGACGCCGTACCGCAGATTATGACTGACAAGCAGGTAGTCCTCGGCGACTACCAGGAACTGCGAGCCAAGAATGGTCAGCCATTCCGGCTCAACGTTGGGAACAACTCCCACTTCATCGTCAAGTACGATGACACCCTGTTGAAGGACATCCTCAACAGCGCCGACCGGCTGGACCCAATCAGCCAGCGGCAACTGCTCCAGGACCTGCGCCTGCTTGCGGAAGGTCAGCAAGTTTCCTACGCCGACCTGGTACCGCTACTGAAGCGATTTGCTAACAGCCCATCAGCTATTGTCAACGCTGAGCTCTACCACATCGCTAACAACCTGAAGATGTTTGTCCAGCCCGGTAGTCCGGAAGAGCAGGAGCTGCGCGAATTCTTCGATCAGCTGAGTAAACAAGCTGTGGCCCGGCTCGGCTGGCTCCCTAAGCAGGGCGAGAGCAACGATGACCAGCTGACCCGGCCATACGTCCTCAACGCCTCCCTATACGCCCACAATGCCGATTCAATTGCGGCCGCTCACCAGATCTTTAACGACTATCAGGACCGGCTGGAGCAACTATCCGCCGATGTCCGGGGATTGGTACTCAAGAGTGAAGTCCAAAACTACGGCACTGCTAAGCTGTTTGATAAGTTGATCAAGGCCTACCAGGATACCGCCGACGCCAGCTTTAAGCAGGACATCCGCGGGGCATTGCCAAACACAACTGACCCGGCAACGATCAAGAAGATCATTGGTCTCTACGAAAACGCCAGTGTCATCAAGCCACAGGATCTGCGGGCCTGGTACCGCGGCGTGCTCGCCAACGATGCCGGCCAGCAGGCAGCCTGGGATTGGTTGCGGACCGACTGGCAGTGGCTCAACGACACGGTCGGTGGTGACATGGAGTTTGCCACCTTCATCACTGTCACCGCGGGCGTCTTTCACACACCGGAACGCCTAGCCGAGTTCAAAGAATTCTTTGAACCAAAGATCAACACACCGGGATTGACGCGGGAGATCAAGATGGACATCAAGATCATCGAGAGTAAGGTCGCCTTGATCAATTCTGAGAAGACGGCCGTTAACGCAACAATTGCTAAGAGCTTAGACTAATATAAACACGAAACGTCCCTAGACTATTCCCGGTCCAGGGACGTTTTTTGATTAAAATTGATCCATTATCAGCTGCTCTTCTAATAATTAGATCCGTACACGCTTTTTATAACTATATAACCGCTATTCAGGAATGTACTCTTATAAAGTTATTAGTTCATCCAAAGAAAAATTAATTCTGTCATAATTTAACAAAGATAATCTTAAAGGTCTTGTTCAGCAACCCGTTTTATGTTGTATAATTAATTTTGTAGGTATAGCGCTTACAAAATTAACATATTGGAGGTCTGTTGTTATGATTAAGGAATTTGCTTCTCCATCGTCATATGTTCAAGGCAAGGGCGTGCTCTTAAAGAGTGACCCATATCTGAAGGGCTTTGGCAAGAAACCGCTGCTGCTGACGGACGACAGTGTCTACAAGATTGTCGGTCAAAAGCTAGAAGGTTACCTGAAGGACAACGGTTATGATGTCGACCTTGTTAAGTTCAATGGTGAATCTTCCACCAACGAGATTGATCGGGTCACTGCCATCGGTAAGCAAGACGGAGTCACCGTCATCTACGGCCTTGGTGGCGGAAAGACCAGTGACTCCGCTAAGGCGATTGCGGACAACCTGGGACTGCCAGTGGTAATTATGCCAACGCTGGCCTCAACTGATGCACCATGTTCCCGGCTATCAGTAATCTACACTGATGACGGCAGCTTCGACCACTACCGTTTCTACTCTCACAATCCTGACCTGGTCCTAGTCGACAGTCAGATTGTTGCCAATGCTCCAGTTAACCTGTTGATTGCCGGGATTGCCGACGCCCTGGCCACCAACGTCGAGGCCCAGGCGGTTGCCCAAGCCGGTGCCGACACGATGCTGAACGAGAAGCAGACCTTAGTTGGTAACGCCATCGCTCAGAAGTGTGAAGACACCCTCTTCAAGTACGCTCATCTGGCCGTAGCCGACGTCAAGAAGCACGTCGTTACCAGCGCCCTGGAGAAGATTATCGAGGCCAACACCCTGATGAGTGGCCTCGGTTTCGAAAGTGGTGGTCTCTCCGGTGCCCATGCCATTCACGATGGCCTGACTACGCTTGAGGAAACCCACTCCCTGTCACACGGGCAGAAGGTTGCTTACGGAACCCTGACCCAGCTGATGCTTGAAGGAGCTAGCCAAGAACGTTACAACAAGTACTTCCAGCTGATCCTTTCTCTGGGTCTGCCAACCACGCTTGATGACCTTCATCTTGCCGATGCCTCCGATGAGGAGTTGCTGTCCGCTGCCAAGGCGGCTTGCTCCGAAAATGACACCATCGGCCGATTGCCATTCAAGGTTGAGCCAGATGATGTTGCCCAGGCATTCCGGGCCGTGGACTCCTACACCAAGGACTACCTAGCCGCTCATAAGTAAATCGCTAGCCACCATAATTTAACTCCGCATAATAAAAGGGAGCGAGACAGAAGTCGTTTACGACTTCGTCTTCGAGCCCCCGCGAGCACAAATAGAGGTCCAGAGTTCGGCTTTGCCGGACTTTGGACCTCATTTGTGTACCGCGTAGTTTGCTTTTAAGCTATATAAGGGGACTTATGTCACAGCCCCTTTATCTTATTTCCCCGCCAAGTCGTTAGCCAGGTCCTGCTTGCTGACGCCGTAGCGGATGAGGTATTCATAGGGATCCTGGTGGTCACCCCAGATGTGCTGGCTGACCCAGCGGTGGCTCTTGATGCCGTCACTACCCGTACTCCCCTGGTCAAGAGTTAGGGGGATCCCGTACTTACCGGCCATGTCCCGGGCCAAAGCTACGTAGGCCTGGTAGTCATCCCGGAACATACTGCGGCTGCTGGCGTGGCCGAGCTCGATCTGAACAGGGGCATTCTGGTTAGCGGTTACCCCGGCACCCCAGGAGACAATCCCCGGACGCTTCATCTGGTAGACTGTCCCGCCGTCGCCGACAATAAAGTTGGTGTAGGCCTGGTTACTGTTGGCCGTCCGCTGCATGAAGCTAGCCGCTTGTCGACCATTGGCCCGGCTACCAACATCATGCAGGATAATGTACCTTGAACTAGCCGGCTGACTGGTGCCCTGGTCATCAGAGAGCTGGTACTGATAATTGATCCGGTAGGGTAGAACCTGCTTCCCATCGCGGGCGAAGTGGTAAGTGACCCCGTTGATCTGGCGGGTCCCGGTTACCTTATGGCCGCCCTGGACAAATGCCCAGTCTCGACCATCGTAATACCAACCGTTACGTAGGAAGAAATGCTGGCGGAGGGTCGCCGATGAAACGTAGTGAACGCCCCGTCCCGGAATCATCAGAATTGCTAGCATAATGATTGCTAGGGTAGTGACAATACAGGTTAGAATTAAAATCAGTGGTCGTTTCTGCATGGCAAACCCTCCTTTTCGAATTCGATTGTCACTATCATACGAAATCCACTGCCAAAAGCAAAATGCTTTGTGCTTTTATGAACGATTCGCATTAATACTCTGCTTATAGTTCTTATTTTACTATTATAACGAGTAAATGGGTTGCATAATATCCGGTTATATCGTATACTACCCACTGTTGGGGTAGGAATTGCCGAGTAATTGTTCGACGGAACGGAATGTGAACGTCGAAAGGAGGTCAAATGGGCCGCTTGGTTTTTCCGCATTCACCACATTGGACACGAGTCAATGTCGTCCCTAACAAAAAAATATTTAGGGAGGTTTTGACAATGTCAATTCTATCTTTTTCTGGTCCGCGTTTCACAACTCGTCAGATGACCCTGGCTTCCATGCTGATTGCCCTCCAGGTGGTCCTCGGGAAGCTCTCGGTCGGGGACCCTGCCGTCGTCAAGGTCGGTCTGGGTTTCATCGCCACCGCCCTGATTGGCTACTTCTTAGGTCCCTGGATCGGTGGGCTAGCGATGGTGATCAACGACCTGATCTCTAACACGATCCTGAGCTCGGGCACCCTGTTCTTCCCTGGTTTTACCCTGTCGGCATTTATCTCTGGGGTGATCGCGGGAATGTTTCTTTATAACCAGAAAGTCACCTGGCAACGGGCCCTGGTCTATGAGTTCTTCCAGATTCTCGTAACCAACGTCATCTTCACGACTTTGTGGATCTACCTGATGAGTCTCAGTTCATCAAGTACCGGGCGGACGTTCATGGCCCTGCTGTCGGTTCGGCTTCCTAAGGAGATCATCACCTGGCCGATCGAAGCCCTGATCGTCTTCGTCATCCTACGCCAGGTTGCCAAGATTGATCTCCGAACGACCAGATAAAGTTTTCCTAAAAAAGGACTTGCAATTACTTAGAAATAGGTTAGAATATCATTAAAGATTTCAAAAGCGATGAGAAAGAAGAGTAAATCGCCGCACTCGTTAAGTGAGTCCGTGCTAGTGTGAAACGGACCGACCCTGGACGATTGAAAAACACTTTCTCGCAATGCCGCTGACCCAAATGATTTCAATCAGAGTAGGCTCAGCCGTCCCCGGTACGTTACCTCGCCGGTAGAACATGCACGTGTTCGAAAAGAGTGGCCTAGGCATTTGTCTAGACAACTTGGGTGGTACCGCGGAATAAAGCCTTTCGTCCCTTAGTTGATGGGGACGAAAGGCTTTTTTATTTGCTCCCAAATACCGATTTTCTAAAGGAGTGTTATTTATGAGTTTGATTATTCCAAAGGACTACGATCCAAAGTTATCAATTCGTGATACTGAAGCAGCAATCCGGTTCATCCGGGAAAACTTCCAAGATGAGTTTGGCCACGAACTCCACCTTCAACGGATGTCTGCACCAATGTTCGTCGAAAAGGGCACTGGGCTGAACGATAACCTGAACGGGGTCGAAAAGCCAGTCTCTTTCTCCATGCAGGCCATTCCGGACGAAACAATTGAAGTGGTCCACTCCCTCGCCAAGTGGAAGCGGATGGCCCTTAAGAAGTATGGCTTCGGCATGCACGAAGGTCTCTACACCAACATGAACGCCATTCGAAAGGATGAAGATGTCGACAACTTCCACTCCATCTACGTTGACCAGTGGGACTGGGAAAAGATCATCGCTAAGGAAGAACGGACTGAGACGACCCTGAAGGCCACTGTTCGCCAGATCTTCAAGGTCATCAAGCGGATCGAACGCGAACTCTGGGAACTCTACCCAGACGCCGTTTACCAACTGCCTGATGAAATTCATTTCATTACCACGCAGGAACTGGAAGATCGCTGGCCAGATCTGACACCAATGGAACGTGAAGACAAGATTGCCAAGGAAATGGGCGCCGTCTTCATCATGAAGATCGGTGATAAGCTCAAGCGTTCCGGTAAGCCACATGATGGTCGGGCACCAGACTACGACGACTGGCAGCTCAACGGGGACATCATTTTCTGGTACGAACCGCTGCAATGCAAGCTAGAAATCTCCAGCATGGGGATCCGGGTCAGCGAAGAATCCATGCGTGAACAGCTGAAGAAGGCTGGCGCTGAAGACCGGGCCAAGTTACCATTCCATAAAATGTTGCTCAACGGCGAATTACCATATACAATTGGTGGAGGAATTGGTCAATCACGGCTTTGCATGCTCCTGCTGGGCAAGGCTCACGTCGGGGAAGTTCAAGCCAGCGTTTGGCCAGAAGATATGCTGAAGAAATGTGAAGCAGCACATATTCAAATTCTGTAAAAATAAACTAGGTTGGGAGAGTATTCAACAGTGGAAACAATTACGATTAGTGAATCACCTAAGCACGTTGGCGAAACCGTTAAAATCGGTGTTTGGCTGACAGACAAGCGGTCTAGTGGTAAGATTGCCTTCCTGCAACTACGGGATGGCACTGGCTTCTTCCAGGGAATCATCCGGAAGAACGATGTCGACGAAAAGATCTTTGACCTGGCTAAGCACGACCTGCACCAGGAAACCAGTTTCTACGTTACCGGTGAGATCGCTGAAGATAAGCGGTCCAAGTTCGGCTACGAAATCCACATCAAGGATATCGAAGTCGTTGGGGCAAGCGAAGACTACCCAATTGGTAACAAGGAACACGGGATCGACTTCCTGCTCGACCACCGTCACCTGTGGCTGCGTTCCCGCAAACCGTGGGCATTAATGCGGATCCGTAGCCGGGTTAAGCTCGCTACGATGGAATTCTTCGACAAGCACGGCTTCACCCAGTTCGACGCTCCTGAACTGACTGCCAGTGCTCCAGAAGGGACGACGGAACTCTTCGACGTGAAGTACTTCGATGACGACGCCTACCTGTCACAGTCTGGTCAGCTCTATGCCGAAGCTGGTGCCATGGCACTTGGTCGGGTCTACACGATGGGCCCAACCTTCCGGGCAGAAAAGTCCAAGACCCGTCGGCACATGACTGAATTCTGGATGATCGAACCTGAAATGGCCTGGATGCACCAGGACGAAAGTTTGAAGATCCAAGAACAATATGTTGCCTACCTGGTTCAAGACCTGATTGACCACTGTGCAACTGAATTGGAAATGGTTGGTCGTTCCGTGGACAGCCTGAAGCCATTCACTGAACTGCCATACCCACGGATCACTTACAAGAAGGCTATTGAAATGCTGCAAGAAGGCGGCTTCGACTCCAAGTACGGTGACGACTTCGGCTCTCCAGAAGAAACTTACCTGGCCGACCAGTTCAAGAAGCCCGTCTTCATCATGAATTATCCACGGGCCATCAAGGCATTCTACATGCCAACGGACCCTGAGGATGACCGGCAAGTTATCTGTGCTGATCTCCTGGCCCCAGAAGGCTATGGTGAAATCATCGGTGGTTCCGAACGTTCCTACGACTACGAATACATCACCAACAAGCTGGAAGAAAACGGCCTGAACAAGGAAGACTACGGCTGGTACGATGACCTCCGTAAGTACGGTTCCGTGCCGCACTCCGGTTTCGGGATGGGTCTGGAACGGTTCCTGGCCTGGATCACTCTGCAGGACCACATTCGGGAAAACATTCCATTCCCACGGATGCTCAACCGGCTGCGCCCATAATAAACTAATTTAGCAAATTACGAATCCCCCGCAAAATGCGCATTTTAACATTTTGCGGGGGATCTTTTTTGACCATAATCTCCAAAAACGCTTTTTTCAAAGTTTTCATGATGCTTTCATAGTAGCTATTGCTCCAAAACGGCATTTTCGAAGAATAGGGCAAGACGTAATCGTTAAAACGTGACTGAACTTGAATTTCTAATCGATACTGGCGCAATCAAACTCATATCCAAGAAGCCGAAACAATATGAGATTCTTATTATCTATTTATCGTAGTGGTAACCATTCTTACGTTATTCTTAACCACTTCAAAGCATTAATTCAATTATGAACCTGATATAATTAATACTAAAGAAAACTAAATTTTACAGGAGGATCGAATATGACGAAACCAAGTTCACTGAAGTCGCGCTTAGTTCGTATGATGGCCGTTACCGTTCTGACCACCAGCGCCATTGGTGGTATCAGTTTCGCCATCAACTCAACCAACGTTAGTGCGGCCCGAGCCACGACCGCAGACATCAAGCTCAACCAAGAGCAGGCCGTCAAGAGGTTCCATCAGCAGTTCAAGGATGCCCAAGTAACCGAGATCACGCTGGAGCCAAAGGGCAGCCGGTACCAGTACCAGATCGACGGCTTCGACAAAGATCAAGAATACACTGCAGCGATCAATGCCAAGACTGGCAAGATCAGGTGGAGCCACTCGACCAAGCTTGACCATGACGATAAATACTACGCCCTCGACCTGGATAAGACGATTAGTCGTCAAGACGCCACTAAGCTAGCCGAAAGTGAGGCCCAGCAAGGTAAGGCGAAAAAATGGAAGCTAGAAAACGATGAGGGCCAACAAGTCTGGGAGGTGGACGTGATCGATGGCCACCACACCACGGAGGTTAAGATCAACGCCCTCACCAAGGACATCATCAACGATAACTAAAATAAGCGCCCCGGACAGCTGAAATATTCAGTTGCCTGAGGCGCTTATTTTCTATCTATAGGTCAATGATTTCCGGATCATAGCCCTCGGCCTTGAGAAATTTGAAGAGGTCCGGGGTCTTGATGAAGATCGTGTGAGTGTTCTCGTTGGGATGGAAAGTCTGGATCGGCTCATCGACAATGTCCTGATCAAAGTAGACCTGAACATTGTGCGCGGTGTTGTTGAGTAGGCCGAACGGTGAAACAATTCCCGGTGCCAGACCAAGCTGTTCCTGCAGGTCCTCGGGCCGGGCCATCGAAACCCGCTTGGCCCCCGTTAGGTCCTGAAACTCATGAAAGTCCATCCGCTTCTTATCATCCATGATGACCATGTAGAACTTTTTCTTCTTGCCTTTCAGAAACATCGTCTTGGTCCGCACGCCTTCTCTGCCAGCAATATAGCGGTCAGCTTCCTCCGTGGTATGGGCCGCCGGGTGGTCAACCACATCATAGTCATCGATTCCCAGCTTTTTGAGTTCATCCTTAACTTGTTGATACGTTCCCATCGGCATCGTCGTCACTCCTTTACAGTTAATCGCTTACATTCATTATAACTGTTTCGATTTCTAAGACAATACACGATAAAAGGTCCATCAGCAGCAGTCGGTTACGCGATGGACCTTTTTATTTATAGGGAGATTATATTTTATTTAGTCATTAGCGTGAATATCAAAGGCATTCAGCAATGCATCCGCAACACCTGGAGCATCAGGATCGTGCATTCCCTTACCCTTGTCGAGCTTGCGGAGGGCATCCATCTCGTCAGAGGTCAGTTCGAAGTCGAAGATCTCGGCGTTAGACTTGATCCGGGCTTCATGGACAGACTTAGGGAAGACAATGACGCCCAGTTGGTGTTCATAGCGCAGGATGATTTGACCGACATTCTTGTTGTACTTCTTTGCCAGATCATTCAGCACTGGTTCGGCGAAGAGGTCCTTGTTTCCTTCACCCAGTGGTGCCCAGGCTTCGAGGGCGACGTGACTGTCAGCTAAAATGTCACGCAGTTCTTGCTGTTGGAAGTAAGGGTTGAATTCAACCTGGTTAACGGCTGGGGTGACGTTGAAGTTTGGTACCCATTTCTTCCAGAGCTTGGGGGACATGTTGGAAACCCCGATGGAGCGGATCTTGCCCGCCTTTTGTGCTTCCTCTAATGCCTGCCAAGCTTCGTCAACCTTGCCATATGGCTGGTGAAGAAGGTATAGGTCAATGTAGTCCAGGCCCAAATTGTTCAGTGACGTGTCGATAGCCTTCTTGGCATCCTCGTAGGCATAGTCTTGAAGCCACATCTTAGAGGTAACCCAGATTTGGTCACGCGGAATTCCACTGTCCTTGATGGCCTTACCGACTTCCTGTTCGTTGAAGTAGGCAGCGGCAGTATCAATGTGCCGGTAGCAAAGCTTCAAAGCATTGGAAACGGCCTTGTAAGTGGAACCGTCAGCGGGGATTTGGAAGACCCCGAAACCAAAGGACGGAATCTCGTTGCCATCGTTTAACTTAAATGTTGGAATATTCATTCTGAGTGTACCTCCTTAAAACTTGTTCTTTTCGTCGTCTTGTACGGCCCGCAGACTGGAGCCGAAGATTTGTTCAATCGTAACTGGATCACGGTGGTCAAAGAATTGACTCTCGTTCTTATCCAAACCAGCCATGGCCTTCATGTCGTCATCGGACAGTTCAAAGTCAAAGACGTCGATATTTTCGGCCATCCGCTTCTGGTGAACAGACTTTGGAATGACCGTGATGCCCCGTTGCAGGAGCCAACGCAGGATTACTTGACCATTAGACTTGCCATACTTGGCCGCAATCTTGGCAATCGTTTCGTTGGTGAAGATATTGTGCTTACCTTCGGCGAATGGTGCCCAGGCTTCAACCCGGATACCTTCACCTTGAGCAAACTTAACTTCCTGGTTTTGTTGGTACCAAGGGTTAACTTCGATCTGGTTAACAGCGGGCTTAACTGGTTCCGTCAGCTCAAGGTCCTTCAGTTGGTCAGCGTAGAAGTTGGAAACACCAATGGAACGGATCTTACCGGCCTTTTGAGCTTCTTCTAGGGCCCGCCAAGCACCCATCGTATCACCGTATGGTTGGTGCAGGAGGTAGAGGTCAATGTAATCCAGGCCGAGCTTTTCCAGAGAAGCATCGATCCCCTTCTTGGCTCGTTCGTAGTTGAAGTCGGATACCCAAAGCTTAGACGTTACAAAAATGTCGTCACGCTTAACGCTGCTCTTAGCAATGGCCTTACCCACGGCTTCTTCGTTTTGATAAGCAGCGGCGGTATCAATCAGGCGGTAACCGGTATTCAGGGCGTCGGTAACAGCTTGTTCAGCTTGGCTGAGGTCTGGAACCTGGAAAACACCAAAGCCCAGGGTAGGCATTTCAACGCCGTCATTTAATTTTACAGTTGGTACATTTACATCTGACATGAGATAACTTCCTTTCGTTTCATTCACTGTCATTATCTTAACCGCCAGCAGGTGATTTGAAAATTACCAAAATTCAATGGTAGTATAGATACAACGTATACTAAGGAGGAGCTGACAGTAAATGATTGATAACTACCTATTGGAATACCTCGTCACCTTCACCCAAACCAAGACCCTGGCCAAAACAGCGGCAGCCCTCAACGTCACCCAACCCACGGTGACCCGGGGAATGCAACGGCTAGAGGAAGAGTTCGGGGTAAAGCTCTTCGATCGGCAACCGAACCGGATCACCCTCACTCCCACGGGCAGACTGGCTGCCAAGCTCGCTGGACAACTGCTCCAAGACAACCAGAACCTGGTTACCACGGTCCGCAATTATGACCAAACTAACCGGGTCATCAAGGTGGCCTGCTCGGCACCGGGGCCCCGTTTCATTGCCGAACAGCTACGTGATCATTCCTCTCATTCTCTCCAGGTCTGGTCCCAACTAATGCCGTCCGACCGGTTACTCGACCGTCTGCGCAGTCGACAGTTTTCCATGATTATCAGTAACCACGAGGTCCAAAGCGATCAGATAGAGTCGATCTTCCTCGGACAAGAGCACCTCTTCGTTAACCTCGATCAGTTCATGTACCTGGCCAACCAGCGGTCAGTGACCTTCAAGGAGCTGCGGGGAATCAGTTTTGTCGTCCTCAGCGATATTGGCCCCTGGCGGAAAATTGTCCAGGATCAGATACCAGACGCCAAGTTTCTCTACCAGACCGATTACGACGCTCTCAGAGAACTGACTAGGTACACCAACTTCCCCTTCTTTACTACTAATATTACAGATGAACATGGTCCTGAAGACTACCACATCGGTGATCGGGTTACCCTCCCGATCACCGACCCGGCCGCTACGATGACCTTCTATGCCACCTATCTGAAGGACCAACGTGATCGTCTCCAACCCCTCATCAAAGACTTCGTCGCAAGCTGGCCCCAATAATGGCTACCGGGGACTTGTTCTTTCAAGGTCAGCTAATTAAAATATGTAGCAAAAACAGGTGATTTCAAATGACACAAAAGAAAATCCTCCTGCTTTCCACCGGGGGTACTATTGCCTCGGTCGTCTCGGACCAAGGCCTCGTGCCTGGCGAGACTGGTGAGCAACTCATTCAAACATTAGGCAACGTTCCTTATGACGTCACTGTCAAAGACATTCTCCAGCTAGACTCCTCCAACATTCAACCGGAGGAATGGAAAGTGATCGCCCAGGCAATCTACCAGTACCGCAACGACTACGACGGGATCGTTGTTTCACATGGAACAGACACCATGGCCTACACCGCTTCGATGATGACCTTCATGCTCCAACACATCAATATTCCGGTGGTCTTCACCGGAAGTCAGGTCCCGATGAACGTCATCCTCAGTGATGCCCCGGATAACCTTCAACTGGCCTTTGCGGCTGCTGCCAACCTCCAGCCAAATATCTACCTAGCTTTCAACCGGAAGATCATACGGGGCTGTCGAAGCGTCAAGGTCCGGACCACGGCCTTCGATGCCTTTGAAAGTGTCAATGTCCCACCAGTGGCTGAGGTGACCTCCGATGGTTTTACCATTAAGACCAAACGCCCGCGCAGCACCGCACCGTGTGTCTTGAATACCGAGATCGACACTAACGTCTTCCTGATTAAGCTCTTCCCTGGCTTCGACCCCCGCCTTCTCATGGCTCTAGCCGAACATGATTGTCACGGGATCGTCATTGAAGCCTATGGCCTGGGCGGCATGACCTACATCCGACGAAATATTGCGGCAGCGGTCGGCAAGCTGATCAAACGCGGGATCCCCGTCATCGCTACTAGTCAATGTCTGTACGAGCGCAGCGACCTGACTAAGTACGAGGTTGGCCGCCAGGCACTAGTTGAGGGCGCCATCAGTGCCCATGACATGACCTCCGAGAGTGCCATTACCAAGCTAATGTGGGGTCTCGGTCAGGGAATGGACGTCAAGGCAATTGCTAAATTTTTTGAAACCGACGTGGCCGGCGAAGTCACCCTTAATTAACCGAAAAACGGCTCCTAAACAGCAAATTGCTGCTCAGGAGCCGTTATTTTTATTGACGATCTTTAAGTCGTTCCCAACCTGACGTAACTGTGAATGTGAGCGCACAGATTAAGAAGATGAACAAGAACACGATCTGAACCCACTTAGGTGTATGGAGACTTGGCAACGCAGTGATGACCAATAGGACTAGGCTAACCAGGGCAATGCCAGCCGTCAATCGTTGATTCTTAAAAAAGCTCTTCACTAGTTCTGCTTCCTTTCCGGTTTTAACGTGATTATATCACAGGCCGGTGTCTCCGTCGCAAGCCGATTACGCAACACAGAAGCAGTTATTAAATTTGCCTGTTAAGTGAGATCATCTCCAAGAGGCTCTGGGCCGTGCCGGCTCCCTCGTTCCCCATCTTGAGGCCGGCCCGTTGCATTGCCTGTTCAATATCATCAGTTGTCAGGATACCAAACGTTACTGGGATTTTTCCTTGAGCGTTGAGCTTCATGATTCCGCTGGCGACATTTTGGCAGATCAGGTCATAGTGGTCCGTCTCGCCCTTAATCACAGCTCCCAGGGTCATGATTCCATCAAACTGGTCACTCGCTAGTAGCCGTTGACTGGCAAAGGGAATTTCAAAAGCTCCCGGAACATGATAAACATTGATCTGGTCTGTCGGGACCCCAAACTTCTCCAGGGTTGCCACAGCCCCTTCCATCAGCTGTCGAGTAACGGTGGCGTTGAAATCGGCTACTACAATGGCAATCTTTAGGTTCTGTTGGTCAAATTTTCCACTAAATTCGTTCATGTCTATGCCTCCAAATTTAATAAGTGATGAAATTTCTGCTTCTTCGTCGCCAAATACTTATGATCGTGAGCATTTGGCCGGATCTCCAAAGGCAGACGGCGGTTAATAGTGATCCCGTCTAAACGAAGTTGATCAATCTTATCCGGATTATTGGTCAAAAGATCAATCGTAGTTACGCCAAGTTCCTTGAGCATCTCTGCCGCCACTTCGTATTTTCGTTCGTCAGGTGCAAAGCCCAGTTGCTCGTTGGCTTCCACGGTATCGTACCCTTCTTCCTGTAGGCGGTAGGCCTTGAGCTTATTACGCAGGCCAATTCCACGACCCTCTTGCCGCAAGTAAAGGATGATTCCTTGCCCATTCTCTTCAATTCGCCGCATGGCCTCATGAAGCTGGGGACCACAGTCACACCGTAGGGACCCGAGGACGTCCCCTGTAAAGCATTCCGAATGCAGGCGGACCATCACCGGCGCGGCCCTGGTCAAATTCCCCTTGATCAGGGCCAGGTTGCCACCGGGGAAATAGTGTAAGCGAAAGTCCCCGTAGGTGCTGGGGAGCTTCACTTCTTCGACGGGTTTACTCACTTCGTTTTGCCGGTACTCCTGGAGTTCCTTGATGGTGATGATCGGCAAGCTATATTCGGCGGCCATTTCATGGAGCTCCGTGGACCGGGCCATCTCACCATTCGACTTCAGGATTTCGCAAATATAGGCTACCGGCTCCTCACCAGCCAGCTTAGCCAAGTCAACTGCCGCTTCAGTATGACCGTTGCGTTCCAGGACCCCACCCGCTTTGGCAACCAATGGGAAAATGTGGCCAGGTTTGTAGAAATCCTGGTTAGTCGATTGAGGATCTGCCAGGTGGGTAATTGTTCGCCAGCGATCAAAAGCTGAGATTCCGGTCGTGGTCGAGCGGTGATCAACACTGATCGTAAAGGCCGTTCCAAACGGATCCGTATTATCCGCTGTCATCTGAGGTAGTTGGAGGCGTTTGGCCACCCGCGGTGCCATAGGGACACACATCAGTCCCCGGGCATACTTGGTCATGAAATTAACCTTCGCCGGGGTCGCCTTGCTGGCAAGGCCAATCATGTCTCCCTCTGCTTCGCGGTCCTGGTCATCCATCACGATTACCAGGCCACCATTCTTCAGCTGTGTTAATGCATCCTGGATTTTTTTAACATTCATTACTTCAGCCCCACTTTCATATTTCTAGCAACATACTTGCCCAAGATATCAGTCTCCATGTTGATCAGATCGTCAACTTGCAGCTCATCAAGGTTGGTCACCACCTGGGTGTGCGGAATCAAGCCGACACTAAAGCTGTCCTTATCGGCCTGCATTACTGTCAGGCTGACCCCGTTGATGGCGACGCTCCCTTGTGAAACCACCTGCCTGCGAAGTCGCGATGGCAATGCAAAGGTTAATTCAATGGCATTTTCGTTCACCCGCCGCTCAATCACCCGGGTAACCTCATCGACGTGGCCCGTTACAATGTGGCCCTCTAGGCGCTCACCAACCTTTAATGAGCGTTCAAGGTTTAACAGGTCGCCAACTCGCCGCTCCTTGAAGATCGTCTTGATAAAACTCTGCGGCATCAGGGTAACGGTAAAGCCATCATCAACAAACTGCTCGATTGTCAGGCAGGTGCCGTCGACCGCAATCGAGTCACCAACAACCGCTCCTTTCAAGAAATCGCTTGCTTGCGGAGCCACGGTCAAACGCATCGTCTCCCCAGATCGTTCCAGTCGGCGAACCTTTCCAGTCGTTCCGATCAGTCCACTAAACATTAGCTACCATCCTCTCGCTTATTCTGATATTATCTCCTAACTGTTCTACTAGTGCCCCGTGCTTGGCACCTTCCTTTGGGTACCAGGCACCGGCCACCCCTTGTTCTCCAATCAGTCCTACACCTTGGTAGGTCAGAAGCTCATTCACCAGACCGCTCTTTAGAAAAGCCCGGTGGATGGTTGGGCCTCCCTCAACATAGAGGGCCTGCAGACCACGACGACCACACTCAGCTACGACCGCTGAGATACCAGCGTCTGCCTGGTCGATCACCTCAGCATGACTACCTGCCAAGCGGATCTTCAATGTGGGATCACTGGTGAAGACCCAGGTAGGCGCTGCCCCGTCTTTCAACAGGTGCAGGGTCGGATGCTGCGCCAGCCTTCCCCGCCGATCGAGGATAATCCGGACCGGAGGAAAATTAGTGGGGGCCGTGGTCAGGAGGGTCGGATTGTCAACGATTGCCGTCTGGCTCCCGATGACAATCCCGTGGAACCAGGCTCGCTCTTGATGAACCCGGTCATAAACTACCTGATTGGTAATCATGGTCCGCTCGCCGGGGAACGCAGCTACCTTACCGTCACGCGACACCGCCTGCTTGAGCGTGACCCATGGCCGGTGCTTCTGAAAGTAAAAGTTATAGTGAGGATTCACTGCCGCGGCTCGGTCAGCCAGGACCCCCGTTACGACTTCCAATCCATTGGCACGTAACCGCCGAATTCCTTTTCCAGTCACTAACGCATGGGGATCGGTCTCTGCAATTACAACCCGGCGGATACCTGAATCAACGATCAAATCCGCGCACGGTGGCTGCTTCCCATAGTGGCTACAGGGTTCCAAGGTTACGTATAGGGTTGCACCCCGCAATTGGTCTGCCGCCAGCTTGTTGATCGCATCTCGTTCCGCATGTACTCCGCCGAATTCGTGGGTGTGCCCCGTCGCCAAGAGTTGGCCATCCTTAACGACTACGGCCCCGACCCGGGGGTTCTGCCAAGTTGTATAGTCGGCTCGTTTGGCCTGTGCAATTGCTAGATTCATCCATTTTTCATCAACTTGCATCTGTCTTCCCTTCCCAACAAAAAAAGCTCCGAGAATATTTCTCGGGGCTTTTTCATCCTAGTCCTAGTATGGCTTTAAAAATAAAACCCGGATAATAAACAATTATCCGGGGTCATTAACGATATTTAAAAACACTACTAAGATTCTTAGTATATTGATTTCTTCTCCCATCCAGACTTTAACTGTCGGTACCAGACTCGCACTGGTTCAACCGCCAATCGTAATGATCAGCGGGTCACGGACTCCAAGATTAACTTGTTACCGTCGGTTGGGAATTTCACCCTGCCCCGAAGAAATATATTCGATTTATTTTAAGAATACTATCTAACTTACTGTTTGTAAAGAGCTTCACTTAATCATTTTCAACCAACGATGCGTCAGGACCCACTGCAGTAGCCAGATCAGGCCAGCACAGATTAAGGTCAGGGCCATCGTCAACAAGGTCCCCCAGAGGATCGGTACCACCTGCTGGTTCTGTAAGCCATCAAAGAGTAATTGTCCCAGCCCACCGGCGTTGATCGTAGCGGCAATGGTAGCCATCGCCATCGCCGACGCCAAGGCGACCTGAATACCACTGAAGATTGCCGGCAGTGCCAGAGGCAGTTGGACCTTAGAAAAGGTCTGCCAGCGGGTCATTCCCATCCCGTGGGCCACCTCAACCAATCCCGGATCCACGCCCCGAATCCCGGTGATGAAGGACCGCAAGAGGATGTACTCACAGTAAACTGTCAAAACAATCACCGCCGTCCGCATTCCCAATCCGGAGAAGGGCAACAGGAGGGCGAAGAAGGCAAAGCTGGGGATCGAGTACAGCAAGGAAAAAAAGTAGACCAGGCCGTTCAGCCAGTTCTGACGGCGCAGAAAGACCAAGACCAGCACCATTGCCACCAGCAGGGCAATCAGGAGTGATAACAGGACCATCTGGGCATGTTGCGCTACCTCTTGTAGCATTTCACTGGAATTCATCTGCCAATACTCAATCATGGACCCGCCCCCATAACTGTTCATTCTGCTGGACGGTTCCCAGTAGTTCTTTGACGAAGGCCGTCGCCGGGTGGGTGACAACCTCCTCAGGAGTCGCAAACTGCTCGATCTTGCCGTCGTGCATTACCATTACCCGCTGGCCGAGGAAGAGAGCCTCGTTGATGTCGTGGGTGACAAAGAGGAAGGTCTTGTTAGCTAGGCTATCGTGGATTCGTTTGACCTCCCGCTGGAGTTCCAGCCGGGTCAAGGCATCAAGGGCTCCAAACGGCTCGTCAAACAAAACATATGGCGGGTTAGTCGCCAGGGCCCGGGCCACGCCGACCCGCTGCTGCTGACCACCCGACAGCTGGCTGGGGTAGCGATCCGCAAAGCTATCCGGGTCGAGCTGGACCAACTTGAGGAGTTCTGTTACACGTGAAACAATCTTGTCATGCGGCCAGTCGAGCATATTTGGAACAACCCCGATATTTTGGGCGATCGTCATGTGCGGGAAGAGGCCGATCTGCTGGACCACATAGCCGATGTGCCGGCGAAGGTTTACCAGGTCTTGGTCAGCCAGTTTCTTACCACCGATCAGGATTTCACCGGCACTCGGTTTCAGGAGGCCATTAACCATCTTAAGGAGGGTCGTCTTACCACTCCCTGAAGAACCGAGGATGGTGACAAACTCCCCCTCTTGGACGGTGAAAGAGAGGTCTGGGATGACCAAGTTGTCACCGAAGCTCTTTTGGACGTGCTTAAATTGAATACTTGTTTTGGTCATTGCGTTGTACCTTCCTAATCAAAAAATCAAAACCGAGCATTGATAACAGCGAGAGTAGTGCCACGCTGACCCCACCGATCACGACGTAGGACATGTCATACAGGCCCAGGCCGGTGAAAATCAACGTCCCCAGGCCTCCGGCGCCGATGTAAGTGGCCAGGGTCGCACTGGCAATGATTTCGACTAGAGCCAGCTTGATCCCGTTCAGGATATAGGGCATCGCCAACGGAATCTCGATTTGTCGCCGCAGCTGACGCCGATCCATCCCCAGCGCCAGGCCGACTTCCTTATAAGTTGGGCTAACCTCATTGAAACCGAGAATGGTGTTGATCATCAACGGCGGCAGGGCCAGGACAATTAAGGCGAGCAGGGCTGGCACCACCCCGGTCCCGATGAACGGGATTAACAGAAATAACAGGGCCAAACTGGGGATGATTCGCAGCACCTGAGCGAAGGCGGTACAAAAGCTGGCCACTGGCTTAACCCGGGAGCCAAGATAGCCCAGTGGCAAGGCAATTACCATCGCAATCGCTAACGTGCTGACGCTCAGCAGGATATGCTGACCGACGTATTGCCAGTACTGACCGCTATCTGTTTGAAAATAATGAATAATCTGCGCTAACAAGGGTTGCCTCCTGATACAAATAAAGCTGTGATCTGTTTATCACAGCTTTCGACGATTTACTTCATGTTCTTATTATACCAATTCTGAGCGACAGTACGATAATTCTGCCCGTCGACACCGACTTCCTTATTCAGCTGGGTCACGGTCTTGGTGGTCAGCTTAGCGTCAACCTTGTTCAATGTCTTTTCCATCTTTGGGTAACGTTTGACGGCCTGCTTGTTAGCCAGTGGAACCAGGTTGTATGGTGGCCAGATATTCTTATTATCCTTGACGAGTTGGAACTTGCTAGTAGCCAATTGTCCATCTGTCGTGGAGACTGGCGCAGCATCTGCCTTGCCCTGTGCCATAATCTTGTAGAGCAGGTTAGCATCGTAGTCCTTGATCGACTTGAAGTTGAACTTGCCATAGGCCTTGTTCATGGCCGGCAATGCATCGGGCCGCTTTTCAAACTCCCCCTGGGAAGCAAAGCGGATCTTGCCGGCCTGCTTCTGGAGGTCACTCAGGTTATTGATGTGGTACTTCTTAGCCACGCTGGTCCGAATACCGACTCCTTGTCGGTTATCATCGGGAGCGTAGTTAAAGGTTGTCAAACCATCCTTAGCAACTCCTTGGCGAGCGAGCTTGGCCATCTGGGCTGAAGACTTGCCCTGACCATTCTTCTTCAGGTAGGCTGTCACGATCGTCCCCGTATATTCTGGATAAACGTCTACTTGGCCGGTCTTTACGGCCTTGTAGACCACTGAATTAGAGATGTTCTGCTTCCGGGTCACCTTGTAGCCTGCGCGCTCAAGGGCAATGGCGTAAATCTCACTGACCGTCTTACTCTCTGGGACACTCTTGGAACCAACAATGATGGGCTTACTGCTGGCGGCACTGGCAGTTGCCGGGGCCACAGTACCCATCACCAGGGTTGCGGTGGCCAACAGAGTCGCCGCCACTAATTTCTTTAACTTCATGTCGATATCGCTCCTTTTTGTAACTTATTAAGTTTCATCGACACCCATAATAAATTTCAAATAGACGTTTGTCAACTAATTTCTCATTGAAATTTGTAACTTAATAAATTACAATAGATGCAGAAGGAGTGATAAGCGTGAAGATTTCAACCCGTTTCAGTGATAGCATCCATATTCTTGCTTTCATCAATATCTATCACGGCAAGGTTCCCCTAACTAGTAACAATATTGCTTCCAGCATCGGAACATCCCCAGTAGTGGTCCGACGCTTAATGAGTCAGTTGCGTAAGGCGGGATTGCTCAATACCGTCCACGGAGCCGCCGAGCCATCACTGGCTAAGGATCCGACCGCCATCTCGTTATATGACGTGTTCCTCGCAGTGGAAGATAACACCCACCTCTTTACAATTGACCATAAGACCAATCCAGAATGCATTGTCGGGGGCAATATCCAGGAAACCCTCACCGAGGCCTACCACCAGGCCGAAGTTGCTGCAGAGGCTAAGCTGGCCCGGACCAGCCTCCAAGACATCATCGACACCATCCTGGTTAAGCAGGCCCAAAAAGAAGCTAGACAGAGAAAGGAAGACTAATATGAAGTATATGATTACCGGCGCCACTGGTCACCTCGGCCAAAAGGTGGTGGCCCAACTCAGTAAGCTGACCGCTAAGCAAAACATTCGTCTGGGTGTTCATACCCCTGCCAAGGCCGTCCACTTCAAGGAGGAGGGCTATGAGATTGCGGCGATTGATTACCAAGACGTTGCCAAGATGACGGCCGCCTTCACGGGCGTTGACGTTCTCATTTACATTCCTAGCCTGACCTACGACGTTCAAGGACGGATCAACGAGTTTGAAAACTCTCTAACCGCCATGAAGCAGGCGGGAGTTAAGAACCTGGTCGACGTCAGCTTCATTGCCGATCAGTACAACAACCCCTTCCAGATGGCCGGCTACTATGCCTACCTTCCTGCCCGGCTCGCCTCATCGGGTCTTCAGTACGCGGTCCTCAAGAACGCGCTCTATGCTGACCCACTGATTCCTTACCTGCCAGAGCTGATCGAACGACAAAACGTCATCTACCCAATCGGTGACCAGGCAATGAGCTTCATCAGCCGTCAGGACAGCGCCGAGGCCATCACCAACGTGGCGGTTAAACCCTACCTCCGTGACCACGGGCAGAACTACCTGCTGTCTATGGAGCAAAACTACAACATGGTAGAGTTAGCCCGCCTGATGACCGAAGCAACCGGTAAGCAAATCGGCTATGCTCCGGTAACCATCCAGGAGTTCGCCGATATCTACCGGGCCGAGGGTGACGGGGATGAGCTCGCCTCAATGTACCACGCTGCCGCCATGGGCCTGATGGACGGTGTTACCCGTGACTTCCGCCACATCACTGGCCATGCCCCACAGGATATGGAGAGCTTTCTCAAGGAAAACTACCGGCAATAATAACGTCTAACCTAATAAGGCGCCGCACGATCAATCAGACCATGCGGCGCCTTATTTTTAGTTAATTACATCAATTCAATCAAATGCCTAATCACTGGCCGCATTACCCGTTCTTTTTTCCAGACCAGTTGAACGTGTGTATTCCAAGCGGGATAGTCAATGGGCACCACGGTACTATGCGCATACTCCCCCGCAATTGATTCCGGTACCAGTGCCACCCCCATTCCGCGATCGGCCCACAGAATTGCGGTCCGGGCATCGTCACATCTGACCGCATAAAATGGTACGATCCCCAATTGGGCAAATTCACGGTTAAAGAGGGCCTCAAAGCGCCGGTAGAGAATCAGCGGCTGGCTTGCCAAGTCATCGGGATGCAACTTGGCTGATGGTAATTCGAAACTGGTCGAATCATAGACCGCCACCATCCGATCCGTATTCAGAATCTTCTTTTCCAGCCCCTGCATGTTCAGCGGGGTCCGGACCACCGCCAGATCCAGCAGGTTATCATTGAGTCAGTCTAATAGTTGAAAGGTGTTTGCTTCGGTGATGCTAAAGTTCAGCTTGGGGTAGTTCTTTGTCAGGGAACGAATCGCAGAATTGGGGATCAGGCTACCTGCCGAGGAAATCAGGCCGAGATTAATTTGACCGATAACGCCCCCTTCTTCCTGCTTCAGTTCGTCACGGGCCTGACGATCAAGGTTGACAATCTGCTGGGCGTAGTGCAAAAACGTCTTCCCGGCTTCCGTCAGGTTAATTCCGTGGGCATTACGGATGAATAGCTGAGCCCCCACTTCCTTCTCCAGCTGCTTCATCTGATAAGACAGTGGCGGCTGGGTCGTATAAAGCCGCTTAGCCGCCGCAGTGATCTGCCTTTCCTGGGCCACTACTAAGAACGCCCGCAATTGCTTGATATTCATGTTCTCCTCCAGATATTTAATTTCTTTATATCTAATATTATAAAACGGTATTTTATTTTATATCAGTTTTCCACTAACATTAACGCCAGAAGCAAATGAAGGAGTACATAACATGCGGACGAAAAAATTCTGGCGCTGGCTAGCACTAGTAGTCATTCTAGGAATCGTCATTGTCGGCGGTTACGAATACCATGCTTGGCAGACCGCTGCTGATAAGGCCGTAGTCGGAAACAAGAAATTGCCTACCCAGCTCAAGAACCGGCGACCATTTACCGTCCTGGTGATGGGGACCGATGTTGGGGCCCTCGGGCGGGGAACGAGCTATGCCGGCAACACCGACACCATGGAGTTGATGACCGTCAATCCACAACGCCGAGCCATCACCATGACCGCCATCCCCCGGGACACCTTGGTCAAAGTTAACACCAGCCACGGCGCCGATTATGTCAAAATCAACGCGTCCTACGCAATCGGCGGCGCCAAACTGGCCCAGCACCAGGTAAGCGAGCTGCTGGGCGTTCCCGTTGACTACTACGCCCTGTTGAACATGGGGACCCTCAAAAAAGTTGTCAACGCGGTCGGTGGAGTAACCGTCGATAACCCGTTCGCCTTCACCTACGAAGGACACCACTTCAAGAAGGGGAAGCAACATCTAAACGGTGACGAGGCCCTGAAGTATTCGCGGATGCGCTATGATGATCCGAATAATGACTACGGACGCCAGCGCCGGGGCCAGCAGGTGATTGAATCTGCCATTACCACCTTTAAGAAACAGGGATCCCTCAGCGATGCTAACGAGTTGATGGCATCTGTTGCCGATGGCGTGCGGACCAACTTCCCGATTAACAACGTAGCCACCATCTACCTGAATTACCACAATGCAATGGATCACGTTACAAGAGACCAATTGCAAGGTAAAGACGCCCAAATCGATGGCACCGACTTTCAAATCGCCACGCCCAAGGAGATCGCACGGATATCCCACCAGGTCAATGCGGCCCTGGGACGACCGACGACGGGGGCGATCCATAACAACGAAACCGCCCTTTATCACTACCAGACAACCTGGAACGGCTACAATAATCTCGCATTCACCCTCCCACATGGTGCGCAGTATAACGTTCCCGGCAGTGGTAACTGATATGATCTCCCTGGGCCTTCCCCTGAGAATGGAAATAAGATAAAACCGAATGTCACATTTCCAGCAGAAATAACTAATCAACGCCGCACGGTCAGCTAAGATAGATCGTGCGGCGCTTTATTTTGAATAAGATAAAAAACGGGCGCCATCCGCAAAGATAGCTTCCCGTTTTTGCATATTTCCTAGAACCAGCTGCGCAGCCAATTGACAAACTTATCCCACCAGGACAGGGCCTTCTGCTGGGCCGCCTGGCCATCGGAAGAATTAAGGAACTTCTTGGCTTTATTCATGATGTCCCCAGAAGAATTCTTAACATTATTGATCGTGTCATTGACGTGGGAACTGTAATCCTTGCTGGCACTGATCGGTGAATTGTTAAACTGAACCAGGGCATTGACGATCGGACCAGTGTAGTTCTTGGTCTGATTGTAGATATTGCGCTCCTGCAGGTTTTGATTCAACGTGGTCTGAATCTGGGTCTTGGTTGGCGTCTCCCCCTGCTTCTTCTGCTGGTTGATTGACTTAGTGGTATCACCAACGGCCGCCATCAGCTTACCAGGGTAGGAGCTGTCATCCTTATTAGCCGCAATTGCGCCATTAGTAGCATCCAGCATCTGGTTGGCGGACTGGGTGTTTTGACTATCGAGATCAACCCCGTCGGCTGCGATGGCCTTGTAGACCCCAGTCAGGGCTGACTCACCGGAAACTGGCCGGTTAGCACTGACGGTGATCGTCACGTCGGTTACCCCCGCCATCTGGGCGACCATCGCGTACTGTTGCGCGGTGACCTTGGTGATGTTGTTATTGCCGTTGAACTTCTTGACGTTGACCTGGACCCCGGAACCCGGATCAGTTGGGACAATCGAGACCGAGCTGACCATGGCTGCATTGGTGGTCGAGCCGTTCGGGTTGATGTACTTCTGGTAGTCACTGGCCGTCGCCGTCAGGTTCGTGAAGTCATCCCCGACCGCCAGGACCTGGTTCAGCTCATCCTTATCAGCCGCGCCGGCCCCATAGACTACGTAAGACTTCTTCAAGGTGTGGGTTTGGTTTTGACTGGTCGAACTGGCACTGCTGGTCGAGGTACTAGTAACCTGGTCGTCAGCGTGGATCACGGCTTGACTGACCGGCACTGCCAGCAGGGTTAATGTCAAGGCCGAAGCCGTCAGGATTTTGGCTAATTTTGCAGATTTCATTTTTATTTCTCCGTTCCTTAGTTTCTCACCTAATCATAGAAAAGCCAGTCGTAAATTACCAGTCTTCTGGCAAATTTTTAGAACAGCTTTACAAACTAAAAATGGCCCTCACCACTCTGGTGAGAACCATTTTCAATTACTTAGCGTAGAAGTGCTGCCACTCCTTGTTGACATTTTGACGGGCAGTCTTCGTTCCGGCCCATGATGGCACCTTAACAACCCCATCAATCTTACTCTTCGGCACGAATCCCCAGTAACGACCATCGTTGGAGACGCTCCGGTGATCCCCCAGGACGAAGTATTCGCCCTGCGGCACCTTGGTGGCTCCGTTGTGCTTTAGCCAACTATTTTGAACTGAGATACTCTTTAGGTCCCAATTTCCGGTCCCCGCATCCCGTTGCTTCATGCTGATGTAGCTCTGGTTGATCTTCTTGCCGTTAACATAGATGTTCCCGTTCTTGGAACGAACCGTGTCACCTGGCAGGCCGATAACCCGCTTAACGTAGTCGGTCTTAACCGCTACCTGCGGGTCAACCCCGTTGGCATCGAAGATCACGACGCTCCCGTGGCGGATCTGGGACCGTTTCAAGCAGAAGACCCGCTCATTATTCTGCAGGTTCGGTTGCATCGATGGCCCGTCGACCCGGACAACTTGGAACAAAAACTGTTTAATCAGCAGGGCAATCAACAGCCCGATCACAATCGGGATCACCCAGCTCATTACTTGCCGAAATGTTTTCATATTTTACGCCTCATTCATCACTATTTTTCAATTTCATCAATATAATCATGGGCAATCTTACTGTCGGAAGCATACGGGGTATCCACGCCCTTGATCTTCTGGTAGGGGTCCTCCCCCTTGCCGGCCAGGACCACGATGTCGCCATCCGTGCTTCCGTCAATCGCCTGCTTAATCGCACTGGCCCGGTCCATAATAAACTGGACTGTCCCAACTTGCTGGTGGTCGATGTAAGAATCAATCTCCTTAGCAATCTTTAACGGATCCTCAAAGCCGGGATCATCGGTCGTCAAGATAATGCGCTCTGGATGTTCCTCCGTCAGGGCCTTACCCAGTCCTGGCCGCCGGGAAATCCCCTTATCACCGGCCGAACCCAGCACAACCGTTACCTTCCCGGCATTGGTCTGCCGCTTCAGGAAGGCCAGGAGACGCTTGGTGCTGGCGTAGTTATGGGCATAGTCGACGTAGACCGTCCCGTGGTGCTTCGTCGTCAGCATCTCCATCCGTCCACGGATATGAACATGGTCAAGCGTTGCGGCGGCATCTTCTGCCTTGGCCCCCGCTAGGCCACTAGCAATCACGGCTGCTACCGCATTGCCTTCATTGTAGTCACCGGGCACACTCGTTGTATAGCGGTGATCTAAACCAAGTTTACGAGCACGATCTGACAGGGCCGTCAACTCAAACTCGCTCTCGTGCAGGTCTTCAAGGTCGTTGCGGTACTCGAAATCTAATTGTCGATCGTCCGGTAAGTCAACCTTGGCCCCCCGCCGGGCAAACAGGTAGATGTTCTCTGGCTGGGTGGTTGCCTTAGCCGTGTAGTAAACATCCGTGAAGTGCTGCGTCTCGGCATTGATCACGCACGCGTTGGAATTGACCATCAGCTGTTCCTTGCAGTGCAGGTAATCCGCAAAGGTCGGGTGCTCGTTACGGCCGATGTGGTCTGGCGTGATGTTCAGGAAGATTCCCACATCATAGTGCAGGCCATAAACACGGTTCTTCTTGTACGCCTGGGAAGAAACCTCCATCACCAGGTGGGTCATACCGTTATTAACGGCGGCCCGCATGTCGTGGAAGAGGTCCAGTGACTCTGGGGTGGTCAGGTCCGACTTGAACTTATCGCCGGGCTTATTGCCCAGCACCCGGTCCAGGGTCGAGAACAGGGCCACGTGATCAGCGGTCGAATGCTTGAGAATATGGTCGGCAAAGTAGGCCGTCGTGGTCTTCCCCTTCGTCCCCGTGATGGCGATGATAAACAGGTCGTTCTGTGGGAAACCATAGAAGGCGGCGCCCAGCAGGGCCATGGCCTTCTGTTCATCCTTAACAATAATTGCCGGCAGATCCTGACCTTCCGGATACTCCTGTTCGGCGACGTAAGCGATCGCGCCCTTCTCCTTAGCCATCGCCAGGTATTTCGGCATGAAGTTCCCCTTGCAGAAGAACAGCGTCCCGTTCTTGACCCGACGCGAATCATAGGATACATCGGTTGCGGTAAAATCGGTTAAATTGCGGACGTGATCCAGTAAATGGTGCTCACGTAATAACGCTAGCATTGGCGTAACATGCAATTCCATTTGTAATTGACCCCTCTTATTTTTCTCTCTTAAAAGTCTATTATTTCATTTTTTAGGCTAAATGTGAATATATGGCGGTCAATCGTCATGAATTTAACATAAATAAAAGCTAGCCCACAATCTTTCATGAGCTAGCTTGCATAATTATTTAGTTTTGGCATTTTATTTAATTTTATATCCGAACCTAGTGACCAATCAATTCGAAGCCCATTGGTATCACAAACCTTTCGTCTTCCTTAAGGTCCACAACCCTTAGCTTACTGCCCGAATCATCTTCGTCATGGTACTCATCTCACAATTAAGAAACCTTAGTGACTTACCTCAACAAAATTGCCCATTGGTATCACTCCGTTCTCTCAATCCTAAGCGACGGAAACGTTAACTTACTGCTCGAATCATCCTTACCATTGGAATCACCTCACTAGGTATTACCTTTTCTACACTTATAGTATAGCACGTCTTGTTAGCACTTTCAACCATTGGAAAATAAAATCACCCGTCCAGTGCGACAGGTGATTTTATTGACCTATGCCTCGGCAGTAGCAGTCTGCTTAGCGCGGTCGATCCCGGATTCATCCGGCTTGAATTTATCAATAAAGTACAGCTTGTACCAAACGAGGAAGGTGTAGACCGTCCAGATCTTCCGCCGGCCATCGATCTTACCGTTGAAGTTATCATCGGCTAGTTTCAACAGCTTGTCCTGGTCGAAGAATTCGCTGACGAAGTCCTGTTCGAACATCTCACGAACGATCTCGTAGTACTTCTTCTCCCGCAGCCATTCACGGACTGGGGTTGGGAAACCAAGCTTAGGACGAGTAGCCCATTCTTCTGGCAGGTGCCGGTTGGCCGCCATCCGGAATGCCCACTTAGTCCCCTTGTAGTTAAAGAGGTAGTTGGTTGGCGTGGTTTCCGCCACCTTCATAACCTCTTTATCCAGCAGTGGAACCCGAATTTCAACTGAGTTAGCCATACTCATCTTGTCGGCCTTCAGGCAAATATCCCCAGGCATGAAGCGGTGCAAGTCCACGTATTGTTTCTTGGCCACTTCATTCATATCCTTCTTCTCGTCACACTTGTCGTAAAGTGGCTTGAGGAGGTCGGTGATGGATGGACCGTTTTGGTAATCCGGCTTCAGGTATTCGTTGGCTTCGGTTGGGCTGAAAATGTAGGCCTGACCGATGAAGGTGTCGCGGGCTGGGGCCAGGTTCCGGTAAAGGTGTTCGGAACCGTGGAACTGCTTGCCTTCCAGCCACTTACCCAACTTGTACCGCTTTTCCTTTGGCAACTTCTTCAGTTGGTCAGTGATCCACCGCAGGAACTTAATCTTGGTGTTGAAACCGTAGGCCGTGTAACCAGCAAAGAGCTCATCGGCCCCTTCACCAGACAGGAGGGCCTTGTAGCCATTATCCTTAGCCAGCTTGTTCAGGAAGTAGAGCGGCACAACGGATGGGTTGGAGTCTGGTTCGTCCAAGTAATACTGGATCAGTGGGAAGGTCTTGAAGGCCTCCTCATCCGTCAACAGCTTGTCAGTGTTCTTCAACTTCAACTTGGCTGCCAGTTCACGGGCCTGCTTAGTTTCATCGTAACCACTGTCAAAACCGATGGAGAAGGTGTTGTTTGGCCGCATCAAGGCCGTTACCAAACTGGAGTCCACCCCAGCCGACAGGAAGGAACCAACCTTGATTCCCTTATCCGCAAAGGTGTGGGCCTTAACAGAGTCCTTAACCACGTTGTCGATGTTGTCAACGGCCTGGTCAAAGGTCTCATCCTTTGGTTCGAAGTCCTCGTCCCAGTACTGGGTCATCTCAAACTTCCCGTCCTTGTAGGTGAAGTAGTGGGCCTCTGGCAGGCGGTAAACACCCTTGAAGAAGGTTTCCTGGGTGACGTTGTACTGGAAAGTCATGTAAGACTTGAGGGCCCGCTTGTTCAACTCCATCTTGAAGTTCGGGTGGTCCAAGAAGGCCTTGATCTCAGAACCAACAAAGAAGGTCCCGTTCATCTTAGCGTAGTAGAGCGGCTTAATCCCAAAGTGGTCACGAGCACCGAACATTTCCTTCGTCTTCTTGTCCCAGATGATGAAGCCAAACATTCCCCGGAGCTTGTTGACAATGCCCTTGCCCCACTGTTCGTAACCGTGCAGGATAACCTCGGTGTCGGCATGGGTCTTGAAGGTGTGTCCGTCCTTGATTAATTCTTCACGCAGTTCTTCAAAGTTGTAGATTTCTCCATTGAATTCGATGATCTTGGAGCCATCCTCGTTAAAGATTGGCTGGTTACCGGACTTAACATCGACAAAGCTGAGTCGCCGGAAGCCAAGGGCGACATCATCATCCACGTACTGGCCCTCGGCATCGGGTCCCCGGTGAATGATCCGGTCTTTCATTTTTTTGATTAATTGGTCCTTAATTTGTGGTTTTTCATTATCAACAAATGCAACAATCCCACACATTCTAAAGTACCTCTTCTTTCCCTAGATTCATTAGCTGATCGCCTGGATGATTGTGGGTGGCGACCAGTAGAAAACAGTGCGTAATTAAACTCGAAACTAAATTATATCATATTCAGGCCAATGATTCTGTAATATTGCCCCGTTCCTCCAAAATGACGTTTTCCCGGAGTGGAACTGGATGACCTAAAAAGGGGTCGTAACAAAAGCGACTTTTGCTACGACCCCTTAAGGACCTAAGAAGCGGCGGTACAGCTGCCTCTGGTTCTTGACAATTACTGTTCGTTCTTCTTGGAGAACTTACCCTGACGGACGTAGACACTCAGGATAGCGATATCAGCTGGGTTGACACCGGAGATCCGGGAAGCCTGGGCCAAAGTCTCTGGCCGGATCTTCTCCAGCTTCTGCCGACCTTCCGTTGCCAGGCCATCAATGCCCTCGTAGTCAATATCGGCTGGAATCCGCTTAGCTTCCATCCGCTTCATCCGTTCGACCTTGATCTCTTCCTTCTTAATGTAACCAGCGTACTTGAGCTGAATTTCAACCTGCTCAATCACGTGCCGGTCCAAGGTCTCCTGGGGAGCAGGGATAAAGTTCAGCAGGGTTTGGTAGTCGAAGTATGGCCGCTTCAGCAGGTCCGCGGCGGCGACCGCATCCTTCAGCCGGTTATCACCATGCTGCTCAATGAAGGTATTGATCTTCTCGTCACTTGGCTTGAGCTTGATTGACTTCAGCCGCTTGATTTCAGCAGCCACCTTAGCCTTCTTGTCCTCCATCTTAGCCAGCCGTTCGTCACTGACCAGGCCGATCGCATGACCCTTCTCCATCAGGCGGAAGTCAGCGTTGTCGTGGCGGAGAATCAGCCGGTACTCGGCCCGACTCGTCAGCAGACGGTAGGGCTCCTTGGTCCCCTTGGTAACCAGGTCGTCGATCATGACTCCAATGTAAGCATCCGAACGCTTGAGGACAAACGGCTTCTTACCCTGGGCCCGCAGTCCGGCATTGATCCCGGCGATCAGGCCCTGGCCGGCCGCCTCTTCGTAACCGGAGGAACCGTTCGTCTGGCCCGCCGTGTAGAGGTTCTTAATAATCTTCGTCTCCAAAGTTGGGTGCAGCTGGTATGGGGCCACCACATCATACTCGATGGCGTATCCAGGCCGCATCAGTTCGGCATGTTCCAATCCCTTGATTGAGTGGACGATCTTGTTTTGGATTTCCTCAGGCATGGAGGTTGAAACCCCATCGAGGTAGTACTCGTCAGTGTCCCGGCCCTCGGGTTCCAAGAAGACCTGGTGGCGGGACTTGTCAGCAAAGCGAACAATCTTATCTTCAATTGATGGGCAGTAACGTGGACCAACCCCCTTGATCACACCGGAGAACATCGGGGCCCGATTCAGGTTCGCTCGAATGATCCCGTGGGTCGTTGGGTTGGTGTAGGTCAGCCAGCAGGCCAGCTGGTCGCTGACGGAGATGTACTGACTATCTGGAGTGTCGAAGCTGAAGTGGTGCGGCTCCTCATCCCCAGGCTGGATGTCTGTTTCATCGAAGTTGATGGTGTTTCCATTGACCCGTGGCGGCGTCCCGGTCTTGAACCGTTCCAGATCAAAGCCGAGTTCTTCCAGGTTCTCTGACAACTTGACTGCGGACTTGGAGTTGTTGGGACCAGACTGGTACTGCAACTCACCGATGATGATCTTACCCCGGGCAGCCGTTCCTACCGTCAGGACAACCGTCTTAGCGTGGTAACGGGCACCGGTGTTGGTGATGACCCCCTTGCAAACGCCATCCTCAACGATCAACTTGTCAACCGTAGCTTGACGAAGAGTCAAGTTAGGTTCCCGTTCAATGGTCAGCTTCATCTGCCGGTGGTAGGCGTGCTTGTCGGCCTGGGCCCGCAATGCACGGACGGCCGGACCCTTCCCGGTGTTGAGCATCCGCATCTGAACATAGGTCTTGTCGATGTTATGGCCCATTTCACCACCAAGGGCATCGATCTCACGGACCACGATCCCCTTAGCTGGTCCCCCGACGGACGGGTTACATGGCATAAAAGCCACCATCTCTAGGCTGATCGTCACCAGCAAGGTCTTATTTCCCATCCGGGCAGCGGCTAAGGCAGCCTCACTCCCGGCATGACCGGCACCGACAACAATGACATCATAGTCGCCGCCCTCGTACTGAACGGCGTCCGAAGTTTTTAATGATTCTGCAGACTTCATAACTTTCCCTACTTTCCTAGGCAGAATTGACTAAACAATTGATCGAGCAGTTCGTCCTGATAACTATCCCCGGTAATCTCACCGAGCAGGTCCCAGCACCGGGTCATATCGATCTGGACCAGGTCGACCGGCATGCCATCCGCAATCCCCTTCAAGACATCGTTCAAGGCGTCGTTAGCCTGGTGGAGGAGACCGATGTGACGAGCATTGGTAACCATGACATTGTTCTGGCTGCTCTCGATTCCCTGGTCAAAGAACATGTGGCTGATCTGCTGACCAAGTTGGTCCATCCCCTCGTGCTTGACGATCGAGGTCTCGATTAGCGCATCATCACCTACCAGTTCCTTCAGCCGGTCCAGGTCCAGCTTACTTGGCAGGTCAGTCTTATTTAAGATAACGATCCGTTGTTTGTCCTTCGTTGCTTCCAGCAGCTTCTCATCCTCATCCGTCAGTGGTTCAGAGTTGTCAATTAGCAGCAGGACCAGGTCGGCCGCATCCAGAGCTTTCCGACTTCGCTCCACCCCGATTTTCTCAACCGTATCGGCAGTGTCGCGAATCCCCGCAGTATCAATCAGCTTTAACGGCACGCCATTGACGTTGACGTACTCTTCAATTACGTCCCGGGTGGTCCCGGCTACGTTGGTCACGATCGCCTTGTCCTCGTGAAGCAGCGAGTTCAGGAGACTGGACTTACCGACGTTGGGCCGGCCAATAATCGCAGTGGCCAGGCCCTCACGCAGAACTTTCCCCTGCTTAGCTGTCTTGAGCAAAGCCTGGATCCGTTGTTGGATGTCCGTAGCCTTCTCTTTCAAGATCTTGGTCGTCATTTCTTCAACATCATCATATTCAGGATAGTCAATGTTGACCTCAACTTGGGCCAAAACATCCAGAATATCCTTCCGCAAGTGCCGGATCAAACGGGAGAGATCTCCATCCAATTGGTTCAGGGCCACCTTCATTGACTTGTCCGTCTTGGCGCGAATCAGGTCCATTACCGCCTCAGACTGGGAAAGGTCGAGCCGCCCGTTCAGGAAGGCCCGTTTTGTGAACTCACCTGGTTCGGCCATCCGGGCCCCGTAGCTCAACACTAATTGGAGGATCCGGTTAGTAGCGAGCAGACCACCGTGACAGTTAATTTCAACCACGTCTTCACGGGTATAAGTGTGTGGTGCCAGCATCACTGAAACCATCACCTCGTCGACCTCTTGCTTAGTGTCGGGATCAACAATGTGACCGTAGTTAATCGTATGACTGGCCACCTTACTGAGGTCCTTACCCTTGTAGATCCGCTGTGCCACCTTGAGGGCATCATCACCGCTAATCCGAATGATTGAGATACCACCCTCGCCGACCGGGGTCGAGATAGCTGCGATCGTATCCGCCTCACTGTTTGCCATTACTTGCACTCCTTTCTAATAAAAAAAGTGCCCAGTCCACGTCTGAAGGCATTTCTGCCATCACCATGGTCAAAGCACTTTCACTACTTTAACTAATTTAATTTGATAACCGACAATATTCTAAAATCATCAATGGTAAATGTCAACCAAAGACTTTCCGCCTAGTTCTGTGGGGCCACTACCACACTCCGGTAGGGTTCACGGCCATGTGAGTAAGTCTTTACATGGGGGTTATCCTCCAGCTCTTTATGCAGCTGCTTACGTTCTCGGGCTGGCATCGGGTCGAGGAAGACGGCCTGTCCGCTGGCCACCACCTCAGTTTCGGCACGCTGAGCCAGTTCATGGAGAGTCTGCCGACGACGTTCACGGTAATCCGAGGTATCAAGCATGACCACCGTCTTCGGGGCCCCATGGTAGTTCATAAAGACATTACTCAGTTGTTCCATGGCATTGATCCGCTGACCATGGCGGCCAATAACCCGGCCCGGCTCTGGTGACTTGATGTCAATCGTGATTGCATGGGCCTCGACCGCCTTGATCGTCGGTACAGTGCCGATTCCTAAGGTTTTAAATACCCCCTGTAAGTATTCCACCAGTTGATCACCGGCAGTCCGAACCTTTTTGATGTTAGCGGCGTGGCGGGCTTTGATGACAGCTGGATCCAAGTCATCCCCAGCCGCTGTAGTAGGCTTCGCTGCTGGCCGCTTGTTAGCAATTGGGGCCGGTGTAGCCGACTTGGTTGCTTGTGACTTCACCACATCCTTAGCCGGGGCTGGTGACTTGGGTTTGCGGACAACGACTTTTTGAGCATCAATTCTGGCGAGCCGCCGACCGATTCCCAGGAAACCATGACGCGGTTCTTGAAGGACCTTAACCGTCAGCTGGTCAGCTGAAACCCCGAGGCCTACACTAGCTGCCCGCTTGGCTTCTTCAATTGTTTTACCAGTATAGATTGGCATCTTAATTCATTCCTTTGTATCGAGTTCTTCTATAATATTGTACCTTGTTCGTCAATGACGAGCTAACAAAAAAGCCGACCACCATCCGCGGTGCTCGACTTCAATTGATAAATTACTTCCGACGACTCTGGTAGGCACGGCGCTTAGCTTTTTCCAGCTTCCGCTTTTTATGCCGTTCCTCACGTTGCCGTTCTTCTCGTTCCCGACGAATCTTGAATGGATTCTGAATCAACAGAGTCTGAACCACTTGGAAGGCGTTAGAAACCACCCAGTACAGGGTGATTGCAGAGGAGAATCCCAGGGCCATGAAGAATACCATGATTGGCATGAACCAGGTCATCACAGTCGTCATTCCGTTCCGCTCTGGCATTGAGGCCATTGACAGCCACGAGCTGATGAAGGTAAAGAGGGCAGACAGTACTGGCATGACATAGTACGGGTCGGTGTGTCCTAGTTGCATCCAGAGGAAGGTCCCCTGCTTCAATTCAGGGGTCCGCCAGATAGCCTGGTACAGGGCCCACATGATTGGCAACTGAATCAGCAGTGGCAACATGGAAGCCATCGGGTTAACCCCAGCTTCCTTGTAAAGCTTCCGCGATTCTTCCTGCAATTTCATCATTGATTCACGATCTCGTGATGAGTACTTCTTTTGCAGAGCCTTCATCTTCGGTGCTAGTTCCTGCGTCTTCATCATCGTCTTCGTCTGGTAGAACATCAATGGTAACAATAGTACCCGGATGATCAGCGTAAAGACAATGATCCCCATCCCGTAACCGCCAATGTGGTTAGAAAGCCAAATGATAAATTGCGAGAAATTATAAACAATGTAGTGGTCCCACAGGCCGGTACTGTGTTTAGTAACCGGTGCATTGGAGCAAGCTGCCAGCAGCAACGTCAAACTCATGACCGCTGACAGGCTTAAGATCTTTTTTCGTTTCTTTGTCAAAACGTGTTCCTCACTTTTCATTCAATAGGTCTGCCCGCTTTAAGGCGTGGACAAGATTCTTCTTCACTTCTGGCATCTCAAGACCATCCGCGGCGGGACGGGCGATTACCAGGAAGTCGACATCTGACTTGAGCTGGGGTTTGACCTCCAATAAGGTCTGTCGAATCCGGCGCTTTACCCAGTTACGGTGAACAGCATTACCGATCTTTTTACCGACAGAGATTCCCACGCGAAAATGCTTTTGGCCTGGCTTGGCCATTTTGTAAATGATGAATTTACGGTTGGCGACGGAATTATGGGTTTCAAAGACCCGTTGAAACTCACTTTCCTTTTTAACTCGGTATGATTTTCTCATTTGTATAATCCCTAGCCTTACATTTAGATATGAAAAAAGGGCCAGGCAAACAATCGCTAACTAAACAAAGCGGCCTGCCCTGCCCTAACACAATAAAAAAAGCCACTATAAAAGTGGCCGTGTGGTTATGCAGATAATACTTTTCTGCCCTTTTGACGCCGACGTGCTAATACCTTACGGCCGTTACTGGTGCTCATGCGCTTACGGAAGCCATGGACACGTGCACGGTGACGCTTCTTTGGTTGAAACGTGCGCTTCATACAATTGCACCTCCTATTCAATTGAATGGGTTTGCTTCTAGTCTAAAAAGACGTTCTCTTCAAACATACTTTGGAAGTATACCATACTTTTGGCAATTAATAAATGGCTAAAATTTATTTTAAATTTTTTATTTATCCACAGAACGATAAAAACTATGCACAGGCATGTGCAAGATATTTGGTTGTGGAAAACTATCCACCACAATATCTTGTAGTTATGCACAATTCACACCCTGTGATTTGAGTTATCCACAGCCCGGTGAGTTGCTGTTCATAACTGTCTCAAACACCGTCGTTATCGCATTTACTTATCCACAGATATTGTGTATTCTCTTGTTTATGATATTAAAACCCACAAAATCAACAACGTTTACCAAAAATACCACACAGTGTTGTGTAAAGAACTTTTGCACTTATCCACCCTGTGGAAAACTTTTTAATGTAATGATAAAATACCGTTTGGAATTTTATATACTTAGGAGGAATTATTTTGACTGAGCTCGATTCTCTGTGGGAAGCGATCCAAAATTCATTCCGTCAAAATACCACTAAGGTAACTTTTGACACTTTGATTGCTCCGGCAAAAGCAATTTCTCTCTCCCAAAACCAACTAACCGTTTTGACGCCGACCCCGATTCACCGGGATTTCTGGCGGCAAAATCTAGATGCCAAACTCAAAGAATACGCCAGGTTAGAACTGGGGCACGATATTGAGCCACGGTACGTTTTAGAGAGTGAGATTAACCCTACCCCCGATAAAAATACGGCGGCAAAACCGACTTTCGAAATGGATACCCCGCTTAATCCCCACTATAATTTCAGTACCTTCGTTGTCGGCGAAGGTAATAAGATGGCCCACGCAGCAGCATATGCAGTTGCCGAAAGTCCCGGCGGCCTATACAACCCCCTCTTCATTTATGGGGGCGTTGGTCTTGGTAAGACCCACTTAATGGAAGCCATCGGGAACCACATGCTGCAGGCCAACCCTAAAGCCAAGGTTAAGTACATCACCAGTGAAGAATTTACAAATGACTTCATCAACTCCATCCAGAGCAATTCTATGGAGAAGTTTCGTGAAGAATACCGGAACCTTGACCTACTCTTAATCGACGATATCCAGTTTCTTGCCACAAAGGAAGGAACCCAGTTGGAGTTCTTCTACACCTTCAACGCCCTACATGACCGGAAGAAACAGATTGTTATGACGTCCGATCGCATTCCTAATGAGATCCCAGAACTGCAGGATCGTCTGGTATCACGTTTCCGCTGGGGATTACCAGTTGAAATTACCCCACCAGACCTCGAAACGCGAATCGCCATTCTGCGGAGCAAGGTCGAGGAGGACCACATCCAGATCGGCAACGACACCCTGAACTACATTGCCGGTCAAATTGACACCAACATTCGGGAACTGGAAGGCGCCCTGAACCAGGTGCAAGCATTTGCCAACCTCAGTGGAGAACCAATCACGCCACACCTCGCCTCCCAAGCCTTGAAGGGACTACGGCAAAAGCAGCAGACCACCATCTCCATTGCCGAGATTCAAAAACAGGTGGCTAGTTTCTACAATATTACCCAAAGCGATATCCTGGGAAAGAAGCGGGTCAAGCAGATTGTTGTTCCCCGCCAAATCGCCATGTATCTCTCCCGAGAGCTGACTGACTTCTCCCTTCCTAAAATTGGGAACGAATTTGGTGGAAAGGACCACACGACCGTTCTTCACGCCATCGATAAAATCGAAGCCGCGCTTAAGAAAGATACCGACTTACAAAAGGATATCAATAATCTAAAGGAGCGCCTCCATTCATAGCCTGTGCACAACTCAGGAAGTTATCCGCATTTTTATCCACAGGTTATCAACAACTATTTTAGCTTAATATCAAGGGGTTTGGGTACTTATCCACAGTATTAACATTCCCTACTACTACGACTATTTTAAACTATAAAATATATTTATATATAAGGAGCAATCACCAATGAAATTTACCATTAATCGACCATCTTTCATCAGCCAACTCAACAATGTGTTACGTGCTATTTCCTCTAAGACCACTATTCCTATTCTGACGGGACTCAAAATGGTCGTTGATAAAGAAAGAATCGTTTTAACCGGAAGCAATTCCGATATCACGATCGAAAGTGTTATTGATGCTAACAATCCAGACTACGATTTGACTGTTGAAGATCCAGGTGCCATTGTGTTGCCTGCTCGTTTCTTCAGTGAAATCGTCAAGAAACTCCCAGATAAGCAGGTAACTATTGAAGTTACAAGTGGCTTTCAGGCCGATATTACTTCTGGAACCGCTAAGTTCCAAATCAATGGTCAAGATGCCGAAAACTTCCCACATTTGCCAGAAGTGGAAACCGATAAGACCATTACCCTGCCAAATGATGTCTTAAAGGAAGTTATCCGGCAGACCGTTATCGCCGTTTCTAAGCAGGAAAGCCGGCCAATCCTTGCTGGTATCCACATCACCCTGCACGATGGGTTACTGACAGCCGTTGCTACCGATAGTCACCGTTTGGCACAACGGAAAGTGGCTTTGAATGATGTTGACAATGGGATTGATTTTGACGTTATTATTCCGGGGAAGAGTATGAACGAACTTTCGGGAATGATCAGCGATGTTGATGAGGACGTGCAAGTTCAGGTAACGGAGAATCAAATTCTCTTCATCTTTGGTAACACCCACTTCTACTCCCGGCTGCTGGAAGGGAATTATCCAGAAACCAGCCAACTGATTCCTGACACGGCCGACACCACGGTTGAACTGGATGCCGGTAGCTTCCTAGCCTCCATCGAGCGGGCCTCCCTGTTGTCCCACGAAAGTCGCAACGACGTAGTTAAGCTCACAATGAAACCAAGCGAAAACCTGGTTCGGATCAGCAGTGACTCCCCTGACATCGGAACGGTCGAAGAAGAGGTGGCTACGACCAGCCTGGACGGCAACGACCTTGAAATTTCGTTTAACCCCAACTACATGAAGGATGCCCTGCGCTCATTCGGTCAGACAACCGTTAAGATTTCCTTCACCTCACCATTGCGTCCATTCACCCTGGTCCCAACTGAAGACGGCGAAAACTTTGTCCACCTGATCACGCCAGTGCGGACGTTCTAACGTGAATATTCAGAACTGATTTAGAAAAGTCACCTGTTCAGCTGCGGGTGGCTTTTTAATTTGCCCTGCTAGACGAATTTTTAAAGGTAAAAGTGACGGAAAGTGGCTTGATCGGTCCGTTGATCATTTTGAAAGCGATTTTGAAGAAAATGACTCAAAGGGCGTTAACGGGCTGAGATTGGCTCTTAACGCCTATTTAGTGGATAACTGTGTTATAATAGAATAAGTAAAGTAGGTGAATTAGTGTGGAAGACAAGCAAATCACGATTGATCGACCATTTATTACGCTTGGTCAATTACTAAAAGAAGAAGGAATCATTCCTACCGGTGGTGCCGCCAAGTGGTATCTCAAGGAAAATAAGGTCCTTGTAAACGGCGAGCCAGATGACCGGCGGGGACGGAAATTGTACCCCGACGACCAGGTTGCTCTTCCTGACTACTCAACGCTGGTCATCAAGGCTAAGTAGGCGACGGCGATGATTCTGACGGAACTACGGTTACATAACTTCAGAAACTATCAGGATCTGACCGTTCATTTTGCCCCGGGAATCAACGTCCTAATTGGTCGCAATGCCCAGGGAAAGACCAATATGCTGGAGGCGATCTACGCCCTGTCATTGACCCGGAGTCACCGGACCAGTAACGATCGGGAGCTGATCAACTGGCAGCAGCAGTCCGCATCCATTAGTGGCGTGGTCCAGAAGGCAACGGGAAAGGTTCCGCTGGAGCTGCAATTTACTAAGAATGGCAAGAAGGCCAAGGTTAATCACCTTGAGCAGGCCCGGCTCGGCCAGTATGTCGGGCAGTTGAACACCATTCTGTTTGCCCCCGAAGATCTCTCACTGGTAAAAGGGGCACCCGCTGTTCGACGACGTTTCATGGACATGGAATTCAGTCAGATGAGCAGTAAGTACTTGTACGATGCGAGCCAGTTTCGGACGCTTTTACGGCAGCGTAACAAGTACCTGAAACAATTGAAGTATGGTCAGCAGCATGACCGGGTTCTTCTAACGGTTCTGTCAGACCAACTAGCAGCGTATGGTGCCGAAGTGATCGTTGCTCGGCATCATTTTTTGCAGCATTTGGAGAAATGGGCAGCGGACCTGCACTACCAAATCTCACTCAACCAGGAGAAACTCCACCTGGCCTACGTGACCCAGGTGAAGGTCGATGATGAGACGACGGTTGATCAGGCCTACCACGAGTTGCTAAAGCAGTACACGGATAACCAGGAACGTGAGATTGACCAGGGAACCACGATGTATGGTCCCCAGCGTGACGATATCCGTTTCATGGTTAATGGCAAGAATATTCAATCCTTTGGTTCGCAGGGTCAGCAGCGGACGACCGCTTTATCGGTTAAGCTAGCTGAGATCGACCTGATGAAGGAGCAGACAGGTGAATACCCGCTTCTGCTTTTGGACGATGTCTTGTCCGAACTCGATCCGGTCCGGCAGACCCACCTGCTGACGGCGATTCAGGACAAGGTCCAGACCTTTCTGACTACTACTAGCCTGAGTGATGTGGCCCGGCAGCTGATTAAGGAACCAACGATTTTTGAGATTAAACACGGCACTTTGAACAAGGAGGAAGCATAGTGAGCGACGAGCATAAGGAAACAAAGGCTGAGCTGGCGAGTGAGTACGATGCCAGCCAGATTCAAGTTCTAAAGGGATTAGATGCGGTTCGTAAGCGTCCCGGAATGTACATCGGTTCGACGTCTGCGCAAGGTTTACACCACCTTGTTTGGGAAATCGTCGATAATGGGATCGATGAAGCCTTGGCAGGGTTCTGTACCGAAATCAACGTTGAAGTCGAGCCCGACAACAGTATCACGGTCCGTGATAACGGGCGGGGAATCCCAGTCGATACCCAAAAGGAAACCGGTAAGCCCGCTTTGGAGACTGTCTTCACAGTCCTACACGCCGGTGGTAAGTTCGGCGGTGGCGGCTACAAGGTCTCCGGTGGTTTGCACGGTGTTGGGGCCTCAGTCGTTAATGCCCTGTCAACGGAACTGGATGTCAAGGTGGCCCGGCAAGGCAAGCGTTACTACATGGACTTCGACCACGGTCACGTCAAGACGTCCATGAAGGAGATCGCCACGGGGCTGCCGGAGGATGTTCACGGGACCACGGTGCACTTCAAGCCGGATCCGGAGATCTTTCGTGAAACCACCACTTACAACATCAAGACCCTGACCGACCGTCTGCGTGAACTGGCCTTCTTGAACAAGGGCTTGAAGATCACAATCGAAGATAAGCGGAACCCGGATGCCGAGCGACAGGAATTCCTCTACGAAGGTGGGATCCGCCACTACGTTGAATACCTTAACCGGGGACGGGAAGTACTCTTTAACCCACCGATCTACGTTGAAGGAAAAGAAAATAACATCACGGTGGAAGTGTCCCTCCAGTATATCAATGGGTACCGGAGTGAGCTGCTGACGTTCACCAATAATATTCATACCTACGAAGGTGGGACCCACGAGACCGGGTTTAAGATGGCCCTGACTCGGGTGATCAACGACTACGGTCACAAGAGTGGAGCCTTGAAGAGCAACGAGACCCTCTCGGGGGATGATGTTCGTGAAGGCTTAATCGCGGTAGTTTCTATCAAGCACCCTGATCCACAGTTTGAGGGTCAGACCAAGACTAAGCTGGGGAACTCCGATGCCCGGACAGCTACTGACCACATCTTCGCAGAGACCTTCAACCGCTTCTTAATGGAACACCCCGACGAAGCCAAGAAGATCATCGAAAAGGGTCAACTTGCTTCTAAGGCCCGGGTTGCCGCCAAGCGTGCCCGGGAAGTTACCCGGAAGAAGAGCGGTCTGGAAATTTCCAACCTGCCTGGTAAGCTGGCCGATAACACCAGTAAGGATCCGAACATCTCTGAATTATTCATCGTCGAGGGGGACTCCGCCGGTGGTTCCGCTAAGCAAGGCCGTTCACGGCTAACCCAGGCGATCTTGCCGATTCGGGGGAAGATTTTAAACGTTGAGAAGGCCACTCTGGATCGTGTCCTAGCCAATGACGAAATTCGCTCCCTCTTCACAGCATTGGGGACTGGCTTCGGTGATGACTTTGATATCACCAAAGCCAACTACCACAAGCTGATTATCATGACCGATGCCGATGTCGACGGGGCCCACATTCGGACCTTGCTCTTGACCCTGTTCTACCGGTTCATGAAGCCAATGATTACCCACGGCTACGTCTACATTGCGCAGCCACCGTTGTACCAGGTTCGTCAGGGGAAGTTCGTCAAGTACATCGAGTCTGACGAAGAACTGGAACGGGTCGTCAACTCCCTGCAACCGAGCCCGAAGCCGGTTATTCAGCGGTACAAGGGGCTTGGTGAAATGGATGCCGAACAGCTCTGGGAGACCACGATGGACCCCGAACACCGGCACCTGCTCCGGGTTCAACTGGACGACGCCAAGCAGGCGGACGAAATTTTCCCAATGCTGATGGGAACCAAAGTTGGTCCACGGCGGGACTTTATCGAAAAAAATGCCAAGTTTGTTGAGAATCTGGACCTGTAAATTAATCACGAGAAAATAAAAAAGGAGGAGCGGCATTGGCTGAAGAAGATATGTCAAATCGGATTACGGACGTCAAACTGACGAGCCAGATGAAGAACTCATTCCTGGACTATGCCATGAGTGTTATCGTCTCACGGGCCCTGCCAGACGTGCGTGATGGCTTAAAGCCGGTTCAGCGGCGGATCCTGTACGGGATGAACGAACTGGGGGTTACCCCGGATAAGCCGTATAAGAAGTCAGCCCGGATTGTCGGGGACGTCATGGGGAAGTTCCACCCCCACGGTGACTCCTCGATTTATGAAGGGTTGGTCCGGATGGCGCAGGACTTTAGTTACCGTTACATGCTGGTTGACGGCCACGGTAACTTCGGGTCAGTTGACGGTGATAGTGCGGCCGCCATGCGTTATACCGAGGCGAAGATGAGTAAGATCGCGGTGGAGATGCTGCGTGACATTAATAAGGACACTGTGGACTTCCATCCAAACTACGATGGTACCGAAAAGGAACCAGACGTCCTGCCAGCACGTTTCCCCAACCTGCTGGTTAACGGGGCTTCCGGGATTGCCGTTGGGATGGCCACCAACATTCCAACCCATAACCTCGGTGAAGTTATCAGCGCCATCCATATGCTGATGGACAACCCGGATGCCACCACCGAGGACCTGATGAAGGTTCTACCGGGACCAGACTTCCCAACTGGTGGGGTCGTCATGGGTAAATCCGGTATCCGTAAGGCCTACGAGACTGGTCGTGGCACGATCATCGTGCGGGCCAAGGTTGACATTGAGGAACAGAAGAACGGTAAGCAACGGATTATCGTTCACGAGATCCCGTACATGGTCAACAAGGCTAAGCTGATTGAGCGGATCGCTGAATTGGCCCGGAACAAGGAAATCGACGGGATCACCGATATCAACGATGAAACTGACCGTGACGGGATGCGGATCGTGATCGACGTTCGGCGGGATGCTAGCGCCGAAGTTATCTTGAACAACCTCTACAAGATGACCTTGATGCAGACAACCTTCAACTTCAATATGTTGGCGATTGTCAACGGGGCGCCAAAGATTCTGAGTCTGAAGCAGATCTTGCAATACTACCTTGAGCACCAGGAAAACGTCGTTCGGCGGCGGACCCAGTTTGATCTGAAGAAGGCCCAAAACCGGGCCCACATCGTTGCCGGGTTGCGGATTGCTCTTGACCACATCGACGAGATTATCAAGATCATCCGGAACTCCCAGACCAGTGAGATTGCCAAGGACGAGCTGATCCAGAACTATGGTCTGTCCGATCGTCAGTCCCAAGCCATCCTTGACATGCGGCTGGTCCGGCTGACCGGTCTGGAACGGGAAAAGATCGAGGCTGAGTACAAGAAGCTGATGGACGCCATTGCTGATTACAAGGACATCCTGGCCCACGACGAACGGATCCACCAGATCATCTATGACGAACTGATGGAGATTCAGCGTAAGTTTGGTGACAAGCGGCGGACCGAATTGCAGGTCGGCGACATCACTAATATCGAGGACGAGGACCTGATCGAAGAGGAAGACATCATTGTTACCCTCACCCACAACGGTTACATCAAGCGCCTGCCAGTTGACGAATTCAAGTCTCAGCACCGTGGTGGCCGGGGCGTCAAGGGAATGGGCGTTCACAAGGACGACTTCATCGAACAGCTGATTTCTAGTTCGACCCATGACCTCCTGCTCTTCTTCACAAACTCCGGGAAGGTCTTCTCTATGAAGGGTTACGAGGTTCCTGAATACGGCCGGTCAGCTCAGGGGATCCCGATTATTAACCTTCTGGGGATCAACAACAAGGAGAAGATCAGTGCGGTCATCAACGTTTCCCACGCGGCCAATGACGATAACAAGTTCCTCTTCTTCACGACCAAGCACGGGACGGTCAAGCGGACGCCGGTTCCAGAGTTCAAGAACATCCGGAGCAACGGTCTAAAGGCCATCAACCTTCATGATGGTGACGAACTGATCAATGTCAATGTCATCAAGGATGGTCAGCCGATGATCATTGGAACCCATAATGGTTATGCCCTGAGCTTTAACTCCGATGTGGTCCGGTCAATGGGCCGGTCTGCTGCGGGGGTTCGTGGAATCCGTCTTCGTGATGAAGACTACGTAATCGGGGCCGCTCCACTGAATCCGGACAGCAAGGTGCTGGTCATCAGTGAAAACGGCTTTGGTAAGCAGACCCCGGCCAGTGAGTACCCAATTAAGGGTCGTGGTGGCCTCGGGGTCAAGACGGTCAACGTGACGGCCAAGAATGGTCCACTGGTTGGCCTGACCACGGTTGCCGGTGATGAGGACATCATGCTGGTTACCGATCGTGGGGTCATCATCCGCTTCGGCATCGAGACGGTCTCCCAGACTGGTCGTTCTGCCGTTGGTGTTCACCTGATTAAGATGGACAAAGGCACCAAGGTCGCAACGATGGCTAAGGTCGAAAAGGAATCTGATGATGACGAGGAAGACCAGGACAAGACTGAACAGACCCCGGTCAAGTCTGAGGACCACCAATAAAATTTACTAATTAAGACGAAAATCCTGAGTACTTGCGTATTATCTTTATAGAGCGCAACTCTCAGGATTTCTTGTTATTTGTTTCTTGTTTTAAAGCTTAGTATATGCTATATTTTATATCTGTGAGTATACGTACAGACGTCTACTCTCCTTGTTCTTCTACATTTTAGAAGAGCCAGAGTCCATAAGGAGGTGTAACATTCATGGAAACACGTAAATATGAAATTACTTACATCATTCGTCCTGACATCGAAGAATCAGCTAAGAGCGAATTAGTTGACCGTTTTGACAAGGTATTGACGGACAATGGTGCAGATGTCGCTGAATCAAAGGATTGGTCAACGCGTCGCTTCGCTTACCCAATTGAAAAGTACACTGAAGGTACTTACCACGTAGTTACTTTGACTACCAACACTGACGAAGCATTAAACGAATTTGACCGTTTGGCTAAGTTCAACGACGATATCCTACGTCACATGATCGTTAAGCTTGATGCTTAATTAGATCGTCAATGTAAATAGAGAGGAGAACGATCGAATGATTAATCGTGCAGTCTTGACTGGACGCTTAACGCGAGATCCTGAGTTGCGATACACTACCAGCGGTACTGCGGTAGTCTCATTTACGCTCGCGGTTGATCGGCAGTTCCGGAACCAAAATGGGGATCGGGATGCAGACTTTATCAACTGTGTTATCTGGCGTAAATCTGCCGAGAACTTCAGCAACTTCACCCATAAGGGCTCCTTGGTGGGAATCGACGGGCGGATTCAAACCCGGAACTACGAAAACCAACAAGGCCAACGGGTATATGTTACTGAAGTCGTGGTTGAAAACTTTGCCCTGCTCGAACCCCGGCAAAATGGCGGGATGAACCAGGGTGGTCAACAGCCGTTCAATAATGGTAACCAGGCCCCATTTGGTGGCCAGGGTCAATACGGTGGTGGTAACAACAACCAACCACAGTCGACCAACAACGCTCCTCAACCTAATTCGTCAGCCAATACCGGGGCCTCGGGCTTCGGTGCTGGTCAGAATAGCTCAGCCAACCCATTCTCCAATAATAACGATGATGGGGATCAATCGACTGAGATCTCTGATGACGATTTACCATTCTAAAATTTTTTACCGGATAGGAGGGTAATTTCATGGCACAACAACGTCGGGGCGGCCGTCGTCGTCGTAAAGTCGACTTCATCGCCGCAAACCACATCGAATACATCGATTACAAAGACACTGATTTATTACGTCGGTTCATCTCCGAACGGGGTAAGATCTTACCACGTCGGGTAACTGGTACGAGCGCCAAGAATCAACGTAAGTTAACGGTCGCTATCAAGCGTGCCCGGATCATGGGTCTTCTGCCATTCGTTGCTGAAGACTAATCCAAAATAAAAAAGCTTGCTTCGTTTGAAGTGAGCTTTTTTTGTATTGTCGTTAAGATGAAATCCAGTTGTTGCTCAGTGATCGACTGGATTGCCGTCTTTGATGAAAGGAAAGTAGAATGCGCAAAATCGAAGGACATATTCACCTTGTCCGGGAGATGGCTGGTGCTAAAGGGCAGGGCCGGCTCAGTCCCCTGGGCAATGGTTACGCCATCTGGGACGACGGTGAAATTATTAAACTGATTCCAGACGGCTGGGGAGATGACAATTTTCTAGCTGAAAAATACCTCCAAATTATGGATGAGGAAGGAATTGAACGGGCGGTTATTCTTCAGGGAACCCTGAATGGCTACCAAAATTACTACACTTACCAGGTGGTCAAACGCTATCCGGACCGTTTCATCGGGGCCTTTTCTGTGGACCCCTTTGACGACCAGGCGATGGCGATCGTCCACCGGTACGTTGTCGATCTCGGTTTTCGGGCCATTAAGTTTGAGATCAGCCAAGGCGGCGGTCTCCATGGTTTTCACCAGCCATTTCGCCTCGATATTGATAACCGGGTCGCCCAAATTTTCCACTACCTGGCGGACTACCCCGGCTTTGTAGTAACGGTTGACTATGGGGCAGCTGACCAGACCAGTTACCAACCAGAAGCAATTGTTAACCTGGCTCGGCGCTATCCAGAATTAGACTTTGTGGTCTGTCACCTGTCCTTCCCGGACGCTCAGCACCCTAACCAGCTGGCTAATGTTCTTGGTCAGTTTGCTCCGCTTGCTAACATCAGCGTTGATATTTCAGCCATTCAGGATATCCTGGGTGAGGGTCGTGATGATTTCCCGTACCCGCGGAGTCAATGGGCAGTTCGCCTAGCCAAGGAACGATTAGGGGCTAAACGGATCATCTGGGGAAGTGACGCCCCGTGGTCCGCAACCTTTAACAGCTACCACCAGCTGGCCACCTGGTTAGAACATACCGATATTTTTACCCCGACGGAACTGGCCGACGTGATGGCCAATAACGCTGCGCGGATCTACTTCAAGCCTGCCAACGTTGAAGCGGCTCGCCAGGCTAATGATCCCGTCTTAGCGCACTTTAAGGCCTAACATCCGAGAACGGTTGATTAAGCGAATCAGGCTTCTTTTAGTTGCCGGTGTGATATGATAGTAATATCCAATTAAAGACGGTATTGCCGCCGATTTGGGAGGATTATTATGCGTGAATTTTTCAGTCGTGAAAACTGGCTGTTTTATCTGAAACACCCAGCGGTCCGCTGGAATGTCTATTACATATTGTGCGTGACCGTGATCAGCCTGGTCCTGGCCTTCATGTTTAACTGGGTGGTCGGACTGGTGGTTTTAGTATTGGCAGTTATTGGGAGTACTGTCAGTCTTCGTAAACTTCGCCAGCTGGTTAACGACACTCACGAGTATCTTAAAAGATTAACTTATCAGATTAAAAATGGGCAACAAGAGGCCTTACTAGAGATGCCACTGGGAATGATCATGCTCAACGCCCGGAACGAGATTGAGTGGATTAATCCGTATATGGCTCGTTACTTCAAGCTTGAGAAGGTTGTTGGCAAGAACGTTAACAGTGTTGATGAGCAACTGGCAAAGCTGATCGATGATGGTCGTAGTCACCGCGGAGCACAAATCGTTACCTGGCGGGACCGGCAATTTGAGTTCCTGGTTCAACCACGCTACCGAGTGGCATACTTGCTGGACATTACCAAGTACACAGCGGTGGAGCGGCGTTACCGGCAGGAACAGATCTTCCTGGGAAACATCTACCTGGATAACTACGATGAATTAATTCAGGGGATGAGTGATACGGATGTCTCTAACCTGCACAACTATGTTACCTCAGAGATCAGTAAGTGGGCGAGTGCCAACCATCTCTTGATGAAGATCATTGATGACGATAACTACCTGATTATCGGGCACCAGAGTTCATTGACAGAACTAGAGAAGAAGAAGTTTAAGATCCTGGATGTGATTCGCCAGAGTACGTCCCAACGTAACTCGCCGGTTACGCTGAGTGTGGGGATTGCTTACGCTGAAAACGACCTGATCAAGCTGGCGGATACGGCCCAGAACAACCTAGACCTGGCACTTGGTCGTGGGGGCGACCAGGTTGTCGTCCGGGCTAAGGACCAGCCAGCCCGTTTCTATGGTGGAAAGACAAACCCGATGGAGAAGCGGACACGGGTCCGGGCCCGGATGATCAGCCAGGCATTGCAGGAGCTGATCAACCAAGCGGACCAGCTGTTTGTTATGGGACATCGTAATCCTGATATGGACTCGCTGGGCGCCTGCCTGGGGATTCGGCGGATTGCTGAGATGAACGGTAAGGAATGCTGGATCGTGGTGGATGATGAGCACCCCCACGCCGATATCCAGCGTCTGATGAACGAGCTTGACAATTACCAGACGATCAAGGATCATATCATCACGCCGGCGGAGGCCTTGGAAAAGGCTACTGATAATAGCTTGCTGGTGATGGTAGACCACGCCAAGCGGAGCATTACGATTTCGCCTGAATTGTACGACCAGTTACAGAACCGGTTAGTGATTATTGACCACCACCGGCGCGGCGAAGAGTTCCCCGAGAACCCGCTACTGGTCTACATTGAGCCGTATGCTTCCTCAACCTGTGAACTGATCACCGAGATGTTTGAGTACCAGCCACGGGAAGGCAAGGGCTTGAATAAGCTCGAGGCCACGACGATGCTGACGGGGATCCAGATTGATACAAAGTCCTTCACGAAGAGTGCCGGGACCCGAACCTTTGATGCGGCCAGCTACCTGCGTTCGGCCGGGGCTGATGGGATGATGATTCAGTCCTTCATGAAGGAGGATCCACAGAGCTTCATGGATCGTAATCATTTAATTTCCCGGGCAATAATCAACGACCATATTGCCATCTGTGCCGGTGAGGACGACCGGGTCTATGATTCTGTCACGGCAGCCCAGGCAGCAGATATGCTCCTTCAGGTCGAAGGGGTGGAGGCCTCATTTGTCATCACCAAGCGGGCTGATGATAAGGTCGGCATTTCCGCGCGTTCGGCTGGTGACGTCAATGTTCAGATTATCATGGAAAAGATGGGCGGTGGTGGTCACCTTGCCAACGCAGCAACCCAGATTGCCGGTGAGACCGTCGATGCTGTCCGAAAGGAATTAATTGATCTTCTGGCGAAGACGGTTGATAATAGTAATCAGGAAGATGAAGAGGAGTGAACAAGATGAAAGTTATTTTTACACAAGATGTTCGTGGCCGGGGTAAGCGCGGTCAGGTTAAGGAAGTTCCCGATGGCTATGCCCAAAACTACCTGATCAAGCGGGGTCTGGCTAAGCAAGCCACCAAGGCCGCGATGAGCCAACTGGCTGGTCAGCAACGGGCCGAAGCTAAGCACGCTGCTGAAGAGCTGGAAGAGGCTAAGCGCCTAAAGAAGGTTCTAGAAGACGACAAGACGGTCGTTGAGCTCAGCGGAAAGGCTGGTACGGACGGACGGATGTTTGGTTCAATCTCAACCAAGCAGATCGCCACGGCCCTGCAAAAGCAATACAAGATCAAGATCGACAAGCGTAAGATCGAGCTAGCTGCGCCGATCAAGGCCTTGGGCTACGTTAACGTACCGATCAAGCTCCACCCCGAAGTTAGTGCCGAAATTCGGGTACATATTGCGGAAAAGTAGTTTAATCGGTATAATTGAATTTCGATTTATTAAAAGCGAGGTATCGTCATGGATAATGCACCAATGCAAGAAGAGCCACACGATATTGAAGCTGAAAAGGCAGTTCTCGGAGCTGCTTTTTTAAGTAAGAACGCGTTGGCCGACGCAATGGAATACTTGCAACCCGGAGATTTTTACAAGCGGGCCCACCAGATTATCTTTTCGAAGATGGTGGCGTTAAATGATGACGACCAACCAATTGACGTGGTAACGATCAAGAGTGCCCTGGATAAGGACAAACAGACCGAAAACGTTGGTGGGATGGTCTACCTGGCCGAACTGGCCTCGTCAGTTCCGTCCGCGGCTAATGTGACCTTCTATGCCAAGATTGTCCATGATAAGGCCGTGCGGCGAAACTTGATCAATACCGCTACCAAGATCATCAACGAAGGGTATGCGGATGATAATGACACCACCGACCTGATCGACCAGGCGGAGCAGTCCATTTTGCACGTGTCCGAGTCAAACAACCAGGACGGCTTCCAGAATATCCAGCAGGTCCTGAATAGTGCGATGAACCACATCGAGACTCTCTCTGGTAATGACTCGGAGATCACTGGTCTGGAGACGGGGTACCCCCAACTGGACCGGATGACGACTGGTTTCCACCCCGATGAACTGGTAATCATTGCGGCTCGGCCAGCGGTGGGAAAGACCGCTTTTGCCCTTAACATTGCCCAGAATGTTGCTACCAAGACTGACAAGACGGTGGCAATCTTCAGCCTGGAAATGGGGGCCGAGTCACTGGTCAACCGGATGTTGTGTGCTGAGGGGAATATTGATGCTAACCACCTCCGGACCGGTAACCTGACTCCAGATGAGTGGGAGAGCCTGTTCTTTGCAGCGGGGACGCTGTCAAATGCCCACCTCTATATCGACGACACCGCCGGGATCAAGGTGGCCGAGATTCGGGCCCGCTGCCGCCGTTTGAAGAAGGAGACTGGTAACCTGGGCCTGATCGTGATCGATTATCTGCAGCTGATTGAAGGGAGTAATCCGGATAACCGGCAACAGGAAGTGTCCGAGATTTCGCGGCAGCTCAAGAAGCTGGCCAAGGAATTAGAGGTACCAGTGATTGCACTGTCACAGCTCTCCCGGGGAGTTGAACAGCGGCAAGATAAGCGGCCAGTCCTGTCTGATATTCGTGAATCTGGATCAATTGAGCAGGATGCGGATATTGTTAGCTTTCTCTATCGTGACGACTACTACGAGCACGATGATGGAGACGATGACCAGCAGGATGGTGGTCAAAACGGTGGTGGCGATGACTCTAATGTTAGTGAAGTCGAAGTCATCATTGAGAAGAACCGGAGTGGTCCACGGGGGACGGTTAAGCTGTTGTTTGCTAAGTCTTACAACAAGTTTGCTTCTGTGGCCTACGTGCCGGGAGAACAACAAAATTAATGTTTGAGAATTGGTCGATGGACTGTTTCTCGTTTACGTAACTATGTATAGAAGGGGGCGTTTCAGATTTACTGGAGGGCTCTTTTCGTTCGCTTAAGGAGAAAAACAAGGAGGCGTTAGGATGAACCGTCAAACAAAGGGAATTGAGTTGAAATGGCTGCTGTTAGGGATGTTCTTTGGGAGTATCGGTAACAGCTTTGTCTGGCCATTGACCACGATTTATATGCATGAACAGCTACACGAGTCATTAACCGTATCAGGGATTGTGTTGTTATTTTATTCCGGGGCCAATGTGGTCGGTAGCTATATCAGTGGCCTTCTCTTTGATAAACGGAATCCGCGCCACCTGATGCTAGGTGGGACCATCGCCGCGACCATCGTGATCGGCGCGATGATCTTCTTCAACGGTTGGCCCATCTACGCCATCCTGTTAACGGCGATTGGCTTTTTCAACGGCTGGATCATTACGATGGTTAACTCGTTTGGGACCCGGTTGCACAAGGATGGGCGTTATGTCTTCAACATGCTCTATTTCGCTAACAACTTGGGAATGGTGATCGGAACCACGATTGTCGGTCCCCTCTACCAGCACGCTCACGGAAACATTTCGCCACTGTTTACCATTACGACGATCCTCTACATCCTCTTCACGATCGTCGTCTTCGTCTACTTCCGTGAGGACCCACACCCAGCAGCGGTGGATCCAGAGCGGTTCAAGAGCGATGAACCGGAGACAACGACCAAACTTCCCCGGGCCAATCTGTGGATCACCTGGATTTTCTTTGTGGCGCTCTGTGTGGTCTGGACGATGTACGAACAATGGTCCAGTAACCTGTCTGTCTTCATGACTGAACAGGGGATTTCAATGACCAAGTACAGCCTGCTGTGGACGTTGAACGGGGTCTTGATTGTTGTCATGCAACTGCTTTTGACCTGGTTGAACCGCTGGGACAACAACCCTTACATCCAGGTCTTCATTGGGATCTTTACCGTTGGCTTCTCCTTCGTTCTCTTGCTATTTGCTAAGAGCTATGTCTGGTACGTCGTTGCCATGGTAATTCTGACGATCGGGGAGGCCACGGCCTTTCCAACAATGCCTGCAATCGTCAACAGCCTCTCGCCAGTCGATGTCAAGGGGAAGTACCAGGGGATCCTCAACGCGTTCTCGTCACTCGGAAAGGCATTTGGGCCGTTGTTTGGGGGATTGATCATCGGAGCAGCCTCCTACCATGTTCTCTTTGTGGTCTGTGCTGTTTCAATCTTTGCAATGGAAATTATTGTCTGGGTAGTTGTCCAGCTGAACAAGGCCCAGACGGTCAAGTACTAAGGAAGTAATTGTCGTGTTTTATAACAACTTTGACAATGTTCATGGCGAGGACCGCTACGGAATGGTCGGGAAGACCGGTGACGGTTTTCGTGAAAATCGGCAACTGAAGATTTCGTGCTACAAGTGCCATAAGGAACCGCTGGTGATTGCAGAACGGAACTGGATGGATACCAACCAGGACGACTCGCAGCGCTATCAGATTGTGGTGGCATGTGAGCATTGCGGGGCGGTTGACGAATTTATTGTCAATGATGGTCGTGAGGGTAAGATCGGTAATCTGAAGCATGGCAAGCAGCCGGTCTACCCCGAACAACTGAATTAACTAAAAAAGATTAGGCACTGGATGGAGTGCCTAATCTTTTTAGTTTAGAGTTATTTCCTGGGAAATGTCTTGCTTTCCCGACTGGTGATGATGCTAAAATGGGACTTATAAAGGCTAAGGGAGGTAAGAGCGATGGATACTAAACAGTACCGTTATACGAAAGACAATTTTAACATTAAGAAGGCCCCAACCTGGGTAGCGGATTCTGCTGACCAGCTCGACAAGATCAAGGACACAATCGGTAAGAATGTAAAGCGAATCAAGGAAGCGCAGAAGAAGATGTATGCCCGTCACCGTTATGGGGTAATTGTCGTCTTTCAGGCGATGGATGCCGCTGGTAAGGACAGCATGATCTCACACATCTTCTCGGGAGTTAACCCGGTCGGCTTTAAGGTAGCCAATTTTAAGCAACCAACCCCAGAGGAGCTGCAGCATGACTACCTTTGGCGGATTAACAGAGCTCTGCCGGAACGGGGATTAATCGGGGTATTCAACCGTTCATACTATGAGGATGTCCTAGTTTCCCGAGTGCACCCAGAACTGATCCTCAAGGCGAACCTGCCGGGAGTAACCACTTTGCCGGATGTTAACGATGAATTTTTCGATATGCGCTATGAGGATATTCGTAACTACGAACAGCATCTTTCCCGTAATGGCTACATAATCCTAAAGTTCTTCCTTCACGTTTCCAAGGACGAACAGAAGAACCGTTTCCTGTCTCGGATTGAGACGCCTCGGAAGAATTGGAAGTTCTCTGCGGCCGATATTCGTGAACGGCAGTACTGGGATAAGTATCAGTCAGCCTACAACAAGGCGATCAACGCCACTGCCACCAAGGAAAATCCGTGGTACGTCATTCCAGCCGATGACAAATGGTACTCGCGGCTGATTGTCTCTGATATCATCACCAAGCGAATTGAAAAGTTGCCACTGGCCTACCCTGAGATGACGCCTGATCAGGAGGGTGAGTTGGCCAAGGCTCACCAGATTCTATTAAACGAAGACGAGAAGAAAGAGTAAGATACCAAAAAGGATCGCGTAGTGTGCGATCCTTTTTTATGTTGTTACTGTTCTTTTAGCTTACGTTCAACCATCGTGGGGTCAGCCTTGCCAGGGTTTAATTCCACCAATTTTCCGGAACTAATGTAAATGATCCACTCAGCGAGGTTGACGATGTGGTCACCTGATCGCTCAAGGTAGCGGATTACCGCCAGATAGTCACCGTAAGTTTTAACATTGCCGCCCGCCTTGGCTAGAGCCGTCAGGATGGCTTGTTGCTGCTGAACGTAGATCATGTCGACACGTAAGTCTTCGTTAGCGACCTCGTATGCCGCCTGCTCATTGGTTTGGGCATAGGCATCGAGAACTTTTTCCAGCATCTCGCGCACGATCATCATCATTTTTTCAATTGGTTCTTCAATCAGCTCGTTATGCTCCCGATCGCTCAGGTTGATTGCGGCCCGAGCAATGTGGGTAGCGTAGTCCCCAAGCCGTTCGATATCGCTACTGGCCTTTAAGATACTGATAATCTTACGAAAGTCACTAGCGACCGGCTGCTGGAGGGCCATCAGTTTGAGAGCTTCCTTTTCTAGTCTGACCTCCTCATCGTTGATCTTGTTATCTGTGGTCAAGACCTGATTGGCAAGAGCAGGATCGTGCTCCGTGAAAGCCTTAGTTGCCTGATAGATCTGCTCGCTGGCATCGATTCCCATCTCCATGAAGTGGCCACGGAGACGCTTCAGTTCGTCGTTAAAAATAGCACCCATAATTTCCTCCTAACCAAACTTGCCGCTCAGGTAATCGGCTGTTTGCTGCTCGTGTGGGTTCATAAAAATCGTCGCGGTCTTATCGAATTCAATCAGGTGTCCCTGGTGCATGAAGGCGGTCCAATCGGCTGACCGGGATGCCTGCTGCATGTTGTGGGTCACCATGATGATCGTAAACTGCTCCTTTAATTGTACTAGGGTATCCTCGATCTGCGAAGTCGAAACTGGATCGAGGGCGCTGGTCGGCTCGTCCATGAGAATGATTTCCGGCTGAACTGCTAGCGTGCGGGCAATGCAGAGACGTTGCTGTTGACCACCAGAGAGGGCCAATGCACTGGATTTGAGCTGGTCCTTCACTTCGTCCCAGAGGGCAGCCTGGCGGAGGCTCTCCTCGACCCGTTGATCAAGGACGTGCCGGTCCTTCTCGCCCGCCAGACGCAGGCCGTAGATCACATTTTCGTAGATTGACATAGGGAAGGGGGTTGGTTGCTGAAAGACCATCCCGATCCGCTGTCTAACCCGGTAGACGTTGACTTTGGGATCGTTGATGTTGACGTCGTGAAAGTTGATGGCCCCAGTTACTCGGGCAAGGTCGTCGTTCATGCGGTTGAGACTCCGCAGGACGGTTGATTTTCCTGAACCCGAGGCGCCGATCAGAGCTGTGATTTGGTGCTGGGGGAACTTGAGATTGACGTCAAAAACGACGTGCTTGTCACCGTAAAAGACCTGGAGATCCTTTACTTCTAAGGCTGTCTTTACTTGCATTATTCTACTCCTCACTTTGTTAGACGGCGTTTGATACGGTACCCGACGAAACGGGCTGCTAGGTTAAACAACAGGATCGTAATGATTAGAACGGCGGCGGAACCATTTGAAACTGCCCGGGCATCGGGGACCAGACCCTCACTGTTGACCTTCCAGATGTGGACTGCAAGTGTTTCGGCCGGCCGCATTGGATTAAGAAAGCTAGTTGGACTGAATGGGTTCCAGTCGGTATAACTGATCACCGGAGCGCTCTGGCCGGCGGTGTAGATCAGGGCAGCGGCCTCACCAAAGATCCGGCCGGCACTCAGGATGGCCCCGGTGATGATTCCGGGCAGGGCAGCTGGCAGGACGATCTTGGTGGTCACCCGCCATTTGGCCATCCCCAATCCCAAGCCGGCTTGGCGCTGGAGATACGGTACCTGCCGGAGGGCGTCCTCACAGCTGCGGGTCAGGATGGGAAGATTGAGGATGGTTAACGCTAGGGCGCCAGCAAGCAGGGAGAAGTCCAGGCCAAACTTCAGGACGAAGACCAGGTAGCCGAACAAGCCGACGACCACGGAGGGCAGGGAACTCAGAACTTCGATTGCCAACCGAAGCAGACGAGTTCGCCGGTTATCCGGGGCATATTCACTGAGGTAGATGGCCGCGCAGAGGGCGAGGGGGACGGAGACAATCATGGTCAGGACCACAAGATAGAGGGAGTTGAACAGCTGGTCACGGATTCCTCCGCCGGCAGCAAATGATTCGGCCCCGCTGGTTAGGAAGTGCCAGGAGATGTGGGGGATGCCCTGGGCGAGGATATAGCCCAGTAGGCCCAGAATGACTAGGCCAACCATAACGGCCAGCCCCAGGATGATTCCTGTGGCGATTTTATCAATGCGTTCAGGTGTCATTAGGCGACTCCTTTCTTACTTACCAGGTGGATTAGCAGGTTGAAGATCAACGACATTATCAAAAGGATCAGTGCTAGTGACCAGAGGGCGTTGTTGTCTGCAGTTCCCATAACCGAGTTACCAATTCCGGTGGTTAGAACACTGGTGAGCGTGGCTGAGGACTCGATTAATCCTTTTGGCATTACGGCTGTATTACCGATTACCATCTGGACAGCCAGCGCCTCACCGAATGCCCGGGCCATGCCGAAGACCGCGGCGGTCAGGATGCCATCTCGAGCGCTAGGGACGATGACCCGGGAGATGGTCTGCCAACGGGTGGCACCTAGTCCGGCGGAAGCTTGCCGATACTGCTTAGGAACAGCGTTAAGACTGTCGACGGTCATCGAGGTCATGGTTGGCAGGATCATCAAGAAGAGGACCCCGGTCGCGGCGAGGATCCCGAAACCGGTCCCACCAAAGAGACGTTGTAGTTCGGGGACGATGATGGTCAGTCCTAAGTATCCATACACCACGGATGGCACCCCGACGAGGAGCTCGATCAGTGGTTGAAACAAGCCAGTCATTTTCTTGGGCAGGATCTCGGTGATCGCCACGGCCACTACTAGTGTTAGAGGAAGGGCCACAACCCCGGCTAGAATGGTGACGCTAAAAGAGGTCACGATCATCGGGAGGGCGCCGTAGTGCTGATGACTGGGCTGCCAGTCGGTCTGCGAAAGAAAGCGCCAGATGGAAATCCCATTGTCGGTAAACAATGCGATCCCCTTGATGGTCAGGAAGACAAGGATAGCAAGGACGAGGCTACCGATCAGGATAATAGCTAGGGAACTAATGATCTTACCTGTCCATTCTTGGTGACTCTCTGGTGATGGTTGGGTTAGTTGTTTTTGTAAATCGTCCATGGCCTTACTCCTTTCCCTGAACTTTTCCGGTGGCATCTTTTTGGACCTGCATGTCGTGGATATTGACATAGTGCGCCTGTTTTACCACGGTTTGTTGGACATGCTTAGACTGCATATAGTTGATGAATTCCCTGGTGGCCTTAGTAGGCTTTTGCTGGGTATACATGTGTTCATATGACCACAGCGGCCAGCGGTTGGTGGTGATGTTCTTGGCCGTGGCCGCCACCCCGGCGATCTTCAGGGGCTGGACCTGTGGACTGAGGTAGGCAGCTGAGATGTAGCTGATGGCTCCCGGAGTCCGGGCCACGATCTCCTTGACGGTACCATTGGAGTCTTGTTCCTGGGCATTGACAGCTTGCTGGCCCTTCAAGATAACCTGCTCAAACGCCACCCGAGTACCACTCCCAGCAGCCCGGTTGATCACCGTAATCGGGAGGTTCGGTCCCCCCAGCTGCTGCCAATTAGTGACCTTTCCGGTATAGATCTGACGGAGCTGAGTAAGGGAAAGGTTCTTGATTCCTAAGTCACGGTTGACAATGGGAACGATTCCTGAGACTGCCACGATATGGTCTTGAAGTTTTTGCACATCAATACCGTCCTTCTGCTCGGCAAAGATGTCCGATGAGCCGATGCTGACGGCACCGGCCTGGACCTGGCTTAAACCGGTCCCCGACCCGCCGCCTTGAACGGTGATACTGGTTTGTGGGCTAACCGTCCGGTATTCCTTCGTGACGGCTTCCGTTAACGGTTGAAGGGCACTGGACCCAACAACGGTTACTTTTGATAACGGTGGCTGCTTTTTGGCAGCGATCCAGCCGATTCCTAAACCGACAATGATTGCTGCGGTGATCACGACTGTGATAATTCTCTTCATCGCAAATGCTCCCTAGTTGTTTTCGTTAATTTCGTATGGTACAAATAGAGAATAGCAATGCACTGTAAATATTTAATCTTCTTATTGTAAAAGTTGTGTAAACCTTGGAGGGAAAGATGACCGACCGATTTCTGCTAATGGGGCAAAATGCTGACCTAATCGATTGCTTGAACCGGCTTAGCAAGCGGGCTGCTTGGACATTTGACCAGGTAACAACACCGACCGGCCTGGTAGTTGAACTAGAACATGAGCAGCCGGCAGGAATTTGGTGGGATCTTAGTGCGTCTACATTAGATACGGCCATTGCCACGGTGACCTTGGTTCGCTCCCAGGTGCATGGTCCAATTGTAGTCTTCGTTCCCCGGCTGACGGAACGGATCCAGCGCAAGTTGTACCAAGCGCGGGTCGATGACGTAATCGCTGTCCCATTCGAGGACCGAGTTTTGCGAGCCCTGATTGAGCAACGGCTCTGGCTTTATCAACACATCAAGACTCATGAGCCAGAGGCACCAGCCAATCCGGTTTCGTCAGAGATAGTCGTGATTGGCCACTGGCAGGTAGATTATCAGAACTATCAGGTTCTTAAAGATGGAATCCAGGTTGAGCTGACCCCTAAGGAGTTTCAATTATTGTCGTACCTGATTGACCACCGCAACCAGGTACTCAGCCGGGACCAGCTAGTTAATGGCGTTTGGGGATACGATATTCTCAATACATCGCGTATCGTCGACATCCATATCAGTCATCTCCGAGATAAACTCGAAGATGATCCTCACCATCCGGCTCATCTGTTGACGGTTCGCGGCTTTGGCTATAAGTTGGTGGAATAAATAAAAAACGGTCGTGCCAAATCGACTTTGGCACGACCGCTACTATTTCTATAGATATTTTGATAACAAAAAAGACCGGTGAAACACACCGGTCTTTTGACATGATGGGCAGTCAGGGGATCGAACCCTGGACCCACGGATTAAGAGTCCGT
>CAMCCW010000002.1 GCA_945873395.1 uncultured Lactobacillus sp.
TGATTATTACGGTTGCTATTTTTGCCTTGCTGGCCGTTAGTTACGGATTTTTGACTAAAAAGAAAGATTAAATTTTTGCCAAATATGGTGTTCAAATTGCCCCAAAAGAGTTCAAAAATCGTGGGACAAACGGTAAAAAAGACCCTAAATGTCTAAGTTATGAAACCGCGACCAATCGCGTAGTGACGCGGCTTAATTGAACTTTTTAAATTGATCTACTATACTAAGGGTGTGGAAAGAGATCGGCCCTTTGATACGAACATCTTCTCATAATAAACTACTTTGAAGCTAGTTAATTAAAATGACTTTACATGATAATTAACAACACCCCACTCCAGACGAAACACATTAGTTTCCTTGAAAAGTATGTTAGCTAAAAATTAGTGGCCATATCTACAACCTAAATGATAATAAGCTATAAGGGTTCTTCACAAAAGGCGAAAGAACTGCAGATAGAGACACAATAACGGATCTTGATACAATTAACAGTGACCGATCCTTTCCATGCGGAAGCGCGGAGACATTAAATTGTCTCCGTTTTTTAGTTTTAAATAAAATGGAGGTTGGACGGCTTAACGTTCAATCTCCATTTTCAAATTTCCCGGGAAATCTTATTCTGGGTCAGCTAATGATTTACCGCTTGTTGTGTGCTTAAAGCCATCGAAGGCCTGCTCAATTGTCTGGTATTCGGAGTCGGTCAAAGTGATATCGAGGGCCTTAGCATTGGCCTTTACTTGCTCGGCATGCTTAGCACCCGGAATAACAACTGAAATTAGTGGGTTCTGCATGTACCATGCCAGAACAACCTGAGCAACAGTTGCCTGGTGAGCCTTGGCAATTGGCCGGACAACATCGACCGCCTTAAGAACCTTACTAAAGCGAGGCTCGGTGAAATCGGCAATCTGGCTACGAATATCGTCAGCCGGGAAGTCAATCTTGTGGTCATACTTCCCCGTCAGCAGGCCAGAAGCTAGTGGGAAGTAAGGGACAAAGCTGATCTGATGGTCGTGCAGGTAGTCTAGCATCCCCTCGGTTAGGTGATCTTGGTGCAGAAGACTGAACTCGTCCTCCACCACATCGACGTAACCGTCCGCGTTGGCTTCCTTGATTTGGTCTAGGCTGAAGTTAGAAATTCCGATTGCTCGGATCTTGCCAGCTTCCTTCAATTTCTGCAAGGCACCGACCGCCTCGGCTTTTGGAGTATCGTGGTCAGGGAAGTGAATGTAAAAGATATCGATGTAGTCGGTCCCCAAGCGTTCCAGACTCTTGTTGACCTGCTCCGTCAGGAATTCCGGTCGGTTATCGATAACCTGCTCACCAGTGGTAAAGTCCTGAGCACCCTTAGTTGCCAGGACGATCTTGTCACGATCGTATTCCTTCATCACCTCACCAACCAGCTCTTCGGAATGACCTAACCCATAGACGTAGGCCGTATCAAGCAGGTTGATCCCATTATCTAAGGCGGCGCGGACGAGTTCACGGCCGTCGCTATCCTTGAGGTCTGGGAAGAGGTTATAACCACCCACGGCGTTGGTTCCAAGGCCGAGTGGGGTTGCTAATACGTCGGAATGGCCAATTTTAACTAAATTTGAGTTTTTCATATCGTCGTGTCCTCCTTGATTAAAGCGTTTTCTAACGTTGATTATATTATATCTTTTTTTATGCAATAAATGAACAAAATTTCTATTTTGAAATGTAATATTGATCATTTCTTAAAAAACAAGTATAATTATGGTTCCTTGGCAGGGGCGGAGAAATGGTTACTGAAAAAGCATACTATTTCTCTATTCTTTTGTTACTATTTGTTAGCGCTTCCATAAAATTGGAAAACTTTGTGAAATAAATTTTTTACTGAGTTTGACCAGTGAATATATAGAAGGTAAAACGTTATAGCGCTTTACCAGACGCTGTAAACGTCATCATTTCACAAAGAACGTAATAATTTGTGCTTTACAGGGGCGAAAATTTAAGATATTCTAAAGATGTCTTAAATTAGCTCACTGAACAAAGCAATTATTCTTTCGATTTGAATGGTCGGGCTAACAAACACATGTATTTTATATTAAGGGGTGTAAATATGTATCTCGCAATCAATATTATTGGTCTGATTGTCTTCCTTGCTATTGGTTGGCTGTTCTCAAAGAACCGCAAGGCCATTAACTGGAAGACGGTCGGGATCATGATTGTCATTAACCTTATCCTGGCATGGTTCCTGACTGGTTCCGCCGCAGGTCGTGCCGGTGTTAAGGCTGCTGCCGACGGTTTCGTTTGGATCGTTGACGTATCTGCAAAGGGTACGGTCTTCGCACTGGGTGATTGGTACAATCCGAAGAACTTGAACTTCATCTGTTCTGCATTGATGCCAATCCTGATGATTGTTCCACTGTTCGACATTTTGACTTACATCGGTTTCCTGCCATGGATTATTAAGTGGATCGGACGTGGACTTTCATACATCACTGGTCAACCAAAGTTCGAATCTTTCTTCGCTGTTGAAATGATGTTCTTAGGGAACACTGAAGTTCTGGCCGTTTCTGGTATGCAGATTCGGAAGATGAGCAAGGAACGTAACTTGACCTTGGCTATGATGTCAATGTCCTGTGTTACTGCCTCGATTCTTGGATCCTATATTCTGATGATGCCTGGTCAGTACATCCTGACCGCTGTTCCAATCAACATCATGAACGCATTGATTGCGACGAGTATGTTGAACCCTGTTCAGGTTGCTCCTGAAGACGATACGATTGAAAAGGTTGGTAATACTGATAACGGTAAGAAGGAACCATTCTTCAGTTTCTTGGGTGACTCCATCCTAGGTGCTGGTAAGCTGATTCTGATCATTATCGCTAACGTTGTTGCCTTCGTTGCATTGGCTGCCCTGATCGACAAGATCTTAGGTCTGTTCTGGAAGCCACTGTCACTGGAAAGTATCCTTGGTGTCTGCATGTTCCCATTCTCCTGGCTGCTCGGTCTGCCAGTTCACCAAGCATGGGACTTGGCACAAAACATGGGTATGAAGTTAGTTACTAACGAATTCGTTGTTATGGGTAAGGTTACCGGTTCTATTAACCACTACCCAGAACACTTGAAGGCTGTTCTGACGGTCTTCGTTACCTCCTTCGCCAACTTTGGTACTTTAGGTATGATTATCGGTGCCTTCAAGGGTCTGGCAAACAAGGAAGATAACGACTACATTGCTCACAACATTGGTTACCTGTTACTTTCTGGTATCTTGGTATCGCTGCTGTCTGCTGCCTTCGTCGGTCTGTTCGTTTGGTAAAATTAAAAAGCAGCTTATGAAGGCTGCTTTTTTTAACCAAAGTTTCGTAAACGCTTGCATTTCTCAAGGAGGAATAGAATATGACTACTAAGATTATTATGGATACTGACCCAGGTATTGATGACGCTGCTGCTTTAACGATGGCGATTAATGACCCATCGATTGATCTGAAACTGGTGACGGCGGTTGCTGGGAATGTTACGGTCGACAAGACCACGGCCAATGCTTTGAAGATTATTCACTTCTTTGGTAAGGACATTCCAGTAGCGGCTGGTGCAGAACAACCACTGATCAAGCCATTCGAAGATGCTGCTCGGATTCACGGTGAATCAGGGATGCCCGGCTATGACTTTGGCGATGACTATGGCGAGCCGATTAAGAAGACGGCGGTCGAAGCATTGCATGACGCTATTATGGCCGAAGATGAAGTCATCCTGGTACCAACTGGTTCTTACACCAACATCGCCCTTCTGTTCAGCGAATATCCAGAAGTAAAGAGCCACATCAAGAAGATCGTGGCAATGGGTGGTTCCATGTCTGGCGGTAACATGACTAGTGCAGCTGAATTTAACGTCTTTACTGACCCTGATGCTGCCCGGATCATGTACAATGCAGGCATTCCGATCGTCATGGTTGGCTTGGATGTTACCCTGAAGGCCCTCCTGACTAAGGACACGATCGAAAAGCTTGGTAAGATGAACAAGACTGGTGAAATGCTCCATGCCCTGATTACCCACTACAACGATGGGACCGATGAAGGACGGCCAATGCACGACGTTAACACCATCTTTTACCTGCTCCACCCAGAAGCATTTACCACCAAGAAGATGTGGGTTGATGTTCAGACTGAAGGCCCGGCCATTGGGGCAACGGTCGGTGACATCCGTGGTGCTTACCATGATGGCAAGACCAACGCAGAGGTTTGCCTGGATATCGACGCTGAATACTTCAACAAGTGGTTCTTGGATGAAGTCAGCAAGATGAACTAAAAAGATAATTGTGAGAGCATGACAGAAGTCGTAAACGACTTCTGTCATGTTCTTTTTTGTCGTATTTCCCGGGAAATATTATTGCTAGGCAGTGAGCGCTGGCAGTTGAAAGTAGGGCGCTTTTACGGTACAGTAGTAGGGTAACGTGAAACAATTTGCTGTTTCACGAAAGGAGGATCTAATGAATCCAGAACAATTTCAACAGGCGTTAGCGGATCACGGTATCACGCTGACTGCTAAACAATTAGAGCAATTTGCAACCTACTATCGGATGCTAGTTGAGAGTAATAAGCATGTTAACCTAACACGAATCACCGCCCAGGACGAGGTCTACCTGAAGCACTTTTATGACTCCATTACTGGAGCGCTGGCCGAGCCCCGGCTGCAGACTGAGCGCCTAACTTTATGTGATATCGGTGCTGGTGCTGGCTTCCCATCGTTACCACTAAAGATTGCTTTCCCACAACTCAAGGTGACGATTGTGGATTCACTCAATAAACGGATTGCATTTCTTGAAGCGCTGGTTACCGAGCTGGGATTGACCGACGTGGAATTGGTTCATGATCGGGCTGAGACCTTTAGTGCTAAGAAGAGTGCTCACCGAGAACAATTCGACGTAGTAACAGCTCGGGCAGTAGCACGACTGGCGGTCCTGAGTGAATTGTGTCTGCCGGCGGCTAAAGTTGGCGGTGAATTTATTGCTTACAAAGCCCTAGCAGCACCAGAAGAGTTACATGATGCTACTAAGGCAATTGCTAAGCTTGGTGGTCAGGTTCGACAAACGGTGAAATTGACGCTGCCGGGGACAGATGAGGAACGTAACATTATCCTGATCGATAAGACGGCGCCAACACCACAGAAATATCCACGGCGGCCGGGATTGCCGAACAAGAAGCCAATTCAATAGCGTCAGGGGGAGAGAGTATGGCATTTTCACTATTTAACTTTGGTAAAAGTGATTCAAATAATAAGAATAAGGTTGTCGATATTAAGCTAGACCAGATTATTCCTAACCGTTACCAGCCGCGGAAGGTCTTTAACCAGGATGAAATTCGTGAGTTGGCCCACACAATTGAAGAACACGGTTTGCTGCAGCCAATCGTCCTTCGGGAATACGAGCCGGCAAAGTACGAGATCATTGCTGGTGAACGGCGTTATCGGGCAATGAAGATGCTGGGCTGGGAGACGACTCCGGCCATCCTTAGAAAGATGACGGATGAGGAATCGGCATCGCTGGCGCTGATTGAAAACCTTCAACGGGCTCAACTGAGTTCCGTGGAAGAGGCCCAGGCTTATCGGCAGTTGATGGACCTTAACCACCTGACCCAGGCGGCTCTCGCTAAGGGAATGGGGAAGAGTCAGTCCTTTGTTGCCAATAAGTTACGTCTGCTTAAGTTAATCACGCCTGTTCAGACGGCGATTCTTGATCACCGGATCTCTGAGCGGCATGGGCGGGCATTGCTTGACCTGGATGAGAAACAGCAGCGGACCATGCTGATGCGGATCGTCAACGAGCACCTGACAGTGCGGCAAACGGAGGATGAGGTTGCCAAGGTCCTCGGCCGGCCAGTACCATCAGAAGTTGCTAAGCAGAAGAAACTTGCCAAGGAACAGGTAACAATGGCGACTGCTCCAACAAGCTCAGCCACTGAAGCCGCTAATAAGCCGGCCAAAAAGACCAAGAAGAAATCAACAAGGAAGAGTAAGTCAACGGCCAAGACGAACGCTAAGATTGCTGATGGACGCTTGGCATTGAATACGATTAAGAAATCAATCAAGATGGCAACGGAAAATGGCTTTAAGGTTAACACCCGTGAAAAGGAAACGGGGAGTGCCTACCAGCTGACCATCGAGATTCCAAAGGAGCAGTAAGGAGGCAATAGGATGGGCGCAGTAATTGCGTTAGCAAACCAAAAAGGTGGCGTTGGTAAGACCACGACCAGTGTAAATCTGGGCGCCTGCCTTGCTGACCTGGGAAAGCGGGTATTGTTAATCGATCTTGATCCTCAGGGGAACGCCACCAGCGGCCTGGGAATTGAAAAAAGGCAGATTGAAAAGAGTATCTACGATGTCCTAATCGATGAAGATACGATGCTCAAAGACGTTATTAAGCCCTCTAGTCATCCGGGCCTCGATATTGCCCCGACGACGATTGCCCTCTCGGGAGCAGAAGTCGAACTGACTAATTTGATGGCGCGGGAGACCCGGTTGAAGGACTCCTTTGGGACGATTAGGGATGATTACGACTTCATCTTGATTGACTGTCCGCCATCGCTGGGGTTGCTGACGATCAATGCCTTTACGGCGGCTGACTCGGTCTTGATTCCGGTCCAGAGTGAATACTATGCGCTGGAAGGGTTGAGTCAGTTACAGAACACGATCAACCTGGTTAAACGTCACTTCAACCCGCGGATGAAGGTCGAGGGGGTCTTACTGACGATGTACGACAAGCGGACCAACCTTGGTCAACAGGTCAATGCGGAGGTCCGGAAAGCCTTTGGCGACCGTGTCTATGAGACGGTGATCCCCCGGAATGTGCGGCTGTCGGAGGCCCCAAGCCATGGATTGGCAATCGTCGACTACGATAAACGGTCGACGGGAGCCCACGTGTATGAACAACTAGCAAAGGAAGTGTTGGCAAAACATGGCAAAGCGTAAAACAGGCGCCCTGGGTCGTGGAATTGAGGCCCTCTTTGAGGAAAACACTATTGCGCCCCCGGACGAGGGTGAACAGGTCCGAGATATTAAGCTGACGGCCATCCGGGCCAACCCTTACCAGCCTCGGCGGACCTTTGATCAAGCCGCACTGAAGGAGCTGGCTGCCTCAATAGAGAAGTCAGGAGTTTTCCAGCCGATTATTTTGCGGCAACCTGATCCGCAGCTGGAACGCTATGAGTTGGTAGCCGGCGAACGTCGCTTCCGGGCATCCAAGCTGGCTAAGCAGTCGACAATTCCCGCAATTGTCCGGACAATGAGTGACGAACAGATGATGGAAATTGCTGTCTTGGAAAACCTGCAACGGGAGGATCTGACGCCTCTTGAAGAGGCCCAGGCCTACCAAACCTTAATGGAAAAACTATCACTGACTCAAGCCCAGGTTGCGGCTAAACTCGGCAAGAGTCGGCCATATATTGCCAACTACCTGCGCTTACTAGGGCTGCCTGCGCCAATCAAGGAGGCTTTAAACGCCGGCAAGCTGTCGATGGGGCAGGCCCGGACGATTCTCGGACTGAAGAACAAGCGTCAGTTGACTCAGCTGGCTAACCGGGCGGTGAAGCAGAATCTGACGGTTCGACAGTTGGAAAAGATCGTTGCTCAGATGAATGGGACTGCTAAGGAGAAGGACCAGCATAAGCGACAACGCAAGCCAGTCTACATTCGGGAGGCTGAGAACCAGCTCCAGAGTAAGTTTGGTACTAAGGTTGCGGTTTCCCAGAGCCGGAAGCGCGGCAGCGGGAAGATCGAGATTCCGTATAACTCAAACGATGATTTGACCAGGATCTTGGAACTGCTTGATATTTCACTCGATTAGGAGGGATGACAATGGCAAGTTATGATAAAGGCGATATCGTGATGATGAAGAAGGCCCACCCGTGCGGCAGTAACCGCTGGGAAATTACCCGGGTGGGGGCCGATATCAAGATTCAATGCCAAGGCTGTGGTCATGTTGTGATGATGACCCGGCAAAAGTTCGATAAGGGCCTCAAGAAGGTCATTGAAAAAGCCCACTCGGCAGAATAAATCCGGATAAAGTGGTCACAAATCAAGCAAGATAGCTTAAAATAAAAAAGATTAACGAAAAAGGAAAGTGAATTATTCATGTCATTAACTGCAGGAATTGTCGGCTTGCCAAACGTTGGTAAGTCAACGCTGTTTAACGCAATTACCAAGGCGGGGGCCGAGATGGCCAACTACCCATTCGCCACGATCGACCCAAACGTGGGGATGGTGGAAGTTCCCGACAAGCGTCTTGACCGGATCCAAGAGCTGATCCCCGCCAAGAAGATCGTCCCAACGACCTTCGAATTTACTGATATTGCCGGAATCGTTAAGGGGGCCAGCAAGGGTGAAGGACTTGGTAACAAGTTCTTGGAAAACATTCGGCAAACGGATGCGATCGTTCACGTTGTCCGGGCCTTTGATGATGACGACATCACCACGGTTTCCGGGAAAGTGGACCCAATCGAAGATATCGACACGATCAACCTGGAATTAGTCATGGCGGACCTCGATGCCGTTAACAAGCGTCTGGGCAAGGTTCAACGGGCTGCTAAGGGCCGTGATAAGGATGCCTTGGCTGAACTAGCCGTTTTGAACAAGATCAAGCCGGTTCTGGAAGATGGTAAGAGTGTCCGGTCCATCGACTTCTCCGATGATGAGAAGAAGATCGTCAAGGGCCTCTTCCTACTGACTAGCAAGCCCGTTCTCTACGTTGCTAACATCTCTGAAGACGACATGGCTGATCCTGACAACAGCAAGTACATGGCTGCAATCAAGGAACACGTCAAGGGCGACGGTGAGGTTATCGGTGTTGCTGCTGCGGCCGAAGAACAGATCGCCGAGATGGATGATGCTGACAAGGCCGACTTCCTGGAGATGGAAGGAGTAACTGAACCAGGACTGAACCGGCTGATTCGGGCGGCCTACAAGCTGCTGGGTCTGGAAACCTTCTTCACTGCTGGTGGTCCGGAAACACGGGCTTGGACCTTTAAGAAGGGGACCAAGGCTCCCCAAGCTGCTGGGATTATTCACTCTGACTTTGAACGGGGCTTTATCCGGGCTGAAGTAATGAGCTTTGATGACCTTGATCAATTGGGTTCTGCTGCAGCCGTTAAGGAAGCCGGGAAGCTGCGGCTTGAAGGTAAGGACTACGTAATGCAAGACGGCGACATTGTTGAATTCCGCTTCAACGTTTAATGCACCACAGAGAGGAGTTTATTCGTGAGCGAAGAACAAGAGCGCAATCAGGCGCGGAATGCAGCGGCGGGCCAACGGCAAAAAGAACATGCTAAGGCCCAGCGACAAGCACAGGGGAACGCGTTTGAACAGTACCATTTGACTCGTAAAAATGAAGAATTTATGTACCAGCTGAATAAGCAGTTGGACCGGCAAGGCGTTGAAAGTGACAAGAAGCCTGAGATGCTTCAAGATACGGCCCAACAACTAGCTGCTGGTCAAAAGAAGGGCAAGACGGCGAAGGCCCTCTTTGGTACACCAACCGAGTATGCCAAGGAATTGAAGAACCCTAAGAAGACTCCAGAACACATGACGAAGCGGTCCATCTGGCTGTTAGCCATTGATAATGCCCTGATCTTCTTGAGCATTTTCACTTTCATGTTTGGCCTGATGTTCTGGCTGTCACCACTGGCCATGCACAGTAAGCGGGCCGGCAGCAGTGGGATCACGGCGATCCTGTTAGTTGCCATTCTTGGTGGGGTGCTGTTTGGCTACGTGGCTATGCAGCTGCAACCAACGAAGAACAAGGACGGCAAGTGGGTTCAGACTAAGCCAATGTGGTTCCGGGTATTAACCGTGGCCTTTGGGTTGGTGGCTTGGCTGGCAGTCTACATGCTGGCATCATTGTTGCCAAACGTGGTTAACCCTCGACTTAACCAGTGGGGCTACCTGGCAATTGCCGTGGTTACATTCGTCGGCGATATTTACTACCGGCGGCGTTACCACATCAGCGGTGGCTTCTACGGCAACCGGCGGCGTTAATTCAATCTATAAAAAGATGCGGAGAGCTTTCACCGCATCTTTTTTTGTTACCCAAATTCACGATTGAGCAAGTAAAAATTAATTATTTATGACTATTTTGATGAGATTATCTTAATTAATTTAGCAAACAAGCAAAATGGTCAAATGTTCAAAAAATATATGGACAAATGTGCGAGAGATTGTTAAACTATAAACGTAGTCAAATGAAAACGCATACATATTTTCAAAGGAGATTTCAACTATGAAGTTAACACAAGCACAACTAGCCAAGTACATGGACCACACGATGCTTAAGCCCGAGGCCACTGCCGAAATGATTGATAAGACCGTTGCCGAGGCGCGGAAGTACAACACTGCTTCTGTCTGCATCAACCCATACTGGGTTAAGCGGGTTCATGAGGGCCTCGCCGGGACTGATATTAACACCTGTACCGTAATCGGCTTCCCTCTGGGGGCAACCTCAACGGCTAGTAAGGTCTTCGAAACCAAGCAGGCGATTGAAGATGGTGCTGATGAGATCGACATGGTGATCAACATTGGTGAACTGAAGGGCGGCAATGACCAAGCGGTTGAAGATGATATCCGTGCCGTTGCTGAAGCTACCCACGAGAAAGGTAAGCTCCTGAAGGTAATTATTGAAAACTGCCTGTTGACGGATGAAGAGAAGACCCGGGCAAGTAAGCTGACCGTTAAGGGTGGTGCTGACTTCGTTAAGACTTCTACTGGATTCTCAACTTCTGGTGCCAAGGCTGAAGACGTTAAGCTGATGCGTAAAGCTGTTGGCCCAGACTTCAAGATCAAGGCGGCCGGTGGTATCCACAGCCTGGCTGAAGCCTATGACATGATCGAGGCGGGTGCTAACCGGCTGGGTGTTTCCGCATCCGTTAAGATCCTGGAGGAAGCTGCTAAGCAAGACTAAGCAGGCCACAATTTTAGCTAACAAAATTATCAAGATGGAGGGGTTAACATGTCATACAAACGTGTATTTGTAATTGTGATGGACTCAGTTGGTACTGGTGCGGCCCACGATGCCGATAAGTTTGACGACGTTGGTTCAGATACGCTTGGCCACGTTGGTGAATTCTACAAGGGCGACCTGAAATTGCCTAATCTGGGCAAGATGGGTATTAGCAACCTCCGTAATACGCCAATCGAAGGTGTTCCGGTCGCTGACCCAGCAATTGGTGACTATGGCAAGATGGAGGAAATCTCCGCCGGTAAGGACAGTATGGATGGCCACTGGGAAATGATGGGGCTGCCAGTTACTAAGCCGCTGTCCACCTTCCCAAACGGGTTCCCACAGGAAATTGTTGATAAGCTGGAAAAATTCTCTGGCCGGAAAGCAATCGTCAACAAGCCATACTCCGGAACTGAGGTTATTCACGATTATGGTGAACGGCAGATGAAGACTGGAGAACTAATCCTCTATACTTCTGGTGACTCCGTAATGCAGATTGCGGCCCACGAAGATGTTATTCCAGTCAAGGAATTGTACAAGATCTGTGAATACGCTCGGACACTGGTTAACGGTCCTGAATACACTGTGGGTCGGATCATTGCCCGGCCATACGTTGGCCCAGATAAGGACCACTTCACCCGGACCGCTAACCGGCACGACTTCAGCCTGAAGCCAATTGGTACGACTGATATGGACCGGCTCCGTGAGGCGGGTTATGAAGTTATCGGGGTTGGTAAGATCAACGACATCTTCTCCGGTCAGGGAATCGACCGAGGTTACCACAACGAGAGCAACATGGACGGAATGGACCACGTTGACGAAGTGATGAAGCAAGACTTCACCGGTTTCTGCTTCACGAACCTGGTAGACTTCGACGCCATGTATGGTCACCGGCGTAATCCAAAGGGCTTTGGTCAAGCACTGATGGACTTCGATAAGCGCCTTGGAACGGTTCTCAAGGAAATGAAGCCAGACGACCTGCTGATGATCACTGCCGATCACGGTAATGACCCAGGTTTCCGGGGCACCGACCACACGCGTGAAAACGTACCTTTGCTGGTCTACTCTCCATCGATGAACAAGTCTAACCAGTCATTGGGCCTGCGGAAGACCTTCTCTGACTTAGGAGCAACGATTCTGGAAAACTTCAACGTGGACTCCGTTCGGGGAACCAGTTTCTATAAGGAAATTAGTAACGACTAACTGAAGTCAAGCGAGAGGAGCGATTATGATGCGGATGGTTGACATCATCGACACCAAGCGAAATGGCGGAACTCTGACCGATGAACAGCTGCAATTCTTCGTGGATGGGGTAGTTGACGGCAGCATTCCTGATTACCAGATCAGTGCCCTCCTGATGGCGATCTACTTCCAGGGGATGACTAGCAGTGAGCAGACCAGTCTGACTATGAAGATGATGCATTCGGGGGAACGCTTAGACCTCCATCAGATTCCGGGAATCAAGGTTGATAAGCACTCTACTGGCGGGGTCGGTGATAAGGTCAGCCTACCGCTTGCCGCGATGGTCGCCGCTACAGGAATTCCAGTTCCTATGATTTCGGGACGGGGCCTCGGTCATACCGGGGGCACGTTGGATAAGCTGGAAGCAATTCCGGGATTCCGTGTGGAACTAAGTGAACAGGAATTTATCGATCAGGTTGCCAAGGAGAAGTTGGCAATCGTCGGGGCCACCGGGGAAGTTGCCCCAGCCGACAAGAAAATTTATGGTCTGCGGGATGTTACGGATACGGTAGACTCAATTCCATTGATTGCCAGTTCGATCATGAGTAAGAAGATTGCTTCGGGCACTGACGCCTTAGTAATTGACGTCAAGACCGGGGCAGGGGCCTTCATGAAGACCCTCGATCAGTCCCGGGCCCTCGCCCATGCCCTGGTTGACATTGGAAAACAGGCCGGTTTGCAATGCATGGCTGTGATTTCCGACATGAATCAACCGTTGGGTAATAAGATCGGCAACGCCTTAGAAATTGAGGAATCCATTGATGTCCTAAAGGGCAAGGGACCAGCAGACCTAACTGACTTGGTCCTGACCCTCGGGAGCTACATGGTCGTGATGGGTGGCAAAGCCAAGACACCGGAGCAGGCGCGGCAACTCTTGGAGCAGACGATTACTGATGGAACAGCCTATGATCGCTTCAAGGCGATGGTGATTGCTCAGGGTGGTGATCCACGAGTGATGGATGACTACCAGGTCATGCCCCAGGCAAAATACCAAATTCCATATCGAGCTAAGCGGGCCGGAGTAGTTACCAAGCTGACTGCCGACGAGATCGGTACCGCCAGCATGCTCCTCGGCGGGGGCCGGCAGAAGGCTGATGACCAGCTGGATTACAGCGTGGGAATCGAACTCCACCACAAACTCGGCGATCACGTCGAGGAAGGTGAACCATTGTTGACAATCTACAGCAACCGCCAAGAGATCAAGGATGTTGAAAAACTTTTAGACGAGAGTATCGAAATCAGTGACCATGGTGAGCAACCAACACTGATTCATGAAATCATTGAGTAATTTGAGGAGGAACAAAAAATGAGTACACATATTGGCGCCAAGATGGGCGATTACGCAGACGTAGTATTACTTCCTGGTGACCCACTGCGGGCAAAGTACATTGCAGAGAACTTCCTGGATAACGTTAAGCAGGTTAACTCAGTCCGGAATGCCTTTGGTTACACTGGGGAATATAAGGGTCACCGGGTATCCGTTCAGGGCTCTGGAATGGGGATCCCATCGATGTCCATTTACATCAACGAACTAGTACAATTCTTTGGTGTCAAGACCATCATCCGGGTGGGTTCCTGTGGCGCCATCGCCCCTGATGTTCATTTGCGGGACGTAATTTTAGCTCAGGGTTCCTCCACGGACTCAGCGGTAACGATGAACACCTTTGGCCCAGGCTTCCATTATGCACCGTTGGCCGACTTTAAGCTGCTGGACACGGCCTACCATGTTGCCGAAAAACTGGGGATTGATACCAAGGTGGGCGACATCTTCGCCGCTGACCGTTTCTACAACGATGAACTGGACATGAAGAAGCTTCGTGACTACGGCATCCTCGGGACTGAAATGGAGTCAGCTGGTCTGTACCTGCTGGCCGCTAAGCTGCACTTCCGGGCACTCTCCGTATTGACCGTCAGTGACCTGATCTTCGGCGACGAGAAGACTACGGCTGAAGAACGGGAGAAGACGTTCAATGACATGATCAACATCTCACTGGAGACGGCAATTGCGGACAAGTAATGTTCTAGTTTGAATATTATTGATCAATCAGGTAGAATTTAACGAAAAAGAAAACAAGGGCCTGGCACGGAAATCCTGTGACGGTTCCCTTGTTTTTGTGTATAAGGGAGGACAAAAAATGGATGGTGAAAATAAGCGAATTGCTTTGGCCCTCAAGGTAGCCACCCTCTACTACCGGGACGGTTTTAACCAGCAGGAGATTGCCAGTGAACTGAACATCTCCCGGGCGACCGTTTCCCGTCTGCTGCAGTACGGCCGCGACAAGGGCCTGGTAACAATCAAGATCCACAACCCCCTCGCTCCGCTGCACCAGCTGCAGACGGAATTACTGGCCAAGTATCCAAGCCTTAAGCAGATAATCATTGTGCCAGGGAAGGACAACCCCTTGGAAGCGGTCGGGATTGCTGGGGCGCGTTACATTGAAAAGATCGTCAAAAGCAACGACATCATCGGTCTAGGCTGGGGGCGGACGGTCTATCAGGTAGCCCTCCACATTACCCCTAAGGATGTCTCCGGGATCAAGGTTGTCCAGATGAAGGGTTCGATGGCTAATACCGAGACCCGGAACTACGCTTTTGAGACGGTCAACACCTTTGCGAGTGCCTTCAATACCTTACCGCAGTACCTGCCGGTGCCGGTCATCTTTGACCATGCCCAAACCAAGGAACTGGTGGCTAACGATACCCATATCAAGTACATCCTCAAGCTGGGGCAGCAGGCAGATATTGCGATGTTTACGGTCGGGACAGTTCGTGATTCCGCTATGCTGTTCAAGTTGGGGTACTTCACTAAAGAGGAGCAGAAAACCCTTCAACGAGAAGCAGTTGGCGATATCTTCTCTCGGTTCATTGATGCCAAGGGGCAAATTGTGAACAAAGATATCAATGAACGGACGATCGGGATCCGTCTTGACGAATTAAAAAAGAAAAAACATAGTATTTTGGTGGCAGCCAATGTAGCTAAAGTTCCGGCAATTCACGGGGCATTAGTGGCAGGATATGCCAATACCTTGGTGATCGATCAGGAAAGTGCGAACGATCTTCTGGAATTTTCTCGATAATTTTAACGTTTTGCTATTGACCTCGGCGCTAATTCCTAGTAGAGTTGACCTAATCAAAAACTAAGGAGTGTGTTTGATCGATGTCAAATTGGGACACAAAGTTTGCCAAAAAGGGTTTAACATTTGATGATGTTTTGTTAATTCCAGCAGAAAGCCATGTTTTGCCAAACGAAGTTGATTTAAGTACTCAACTAGCTGATAACCTGAAACTCCACATTCCGTTGATTAGTGCCGGAATGGATACCGTTACGGAAGGACCGATGGCGATTGCCATGGCCCTGCAAGGTGGCCTTGGGGTTGTCCACAAGAACATGTCGATCCAAGCGCAAGCGGGCGAAGTTGCCAACGTCAAGAGCGTCGTGGTTCCTGCCAGTGCTACTAAAGCGGCAGTTGATGACCAGAACCGCCTGCTCTGTGCCGCTGCGGTGGGGGTAACCAGTGACACTTTTGAACGGGCAGAAGCACTTTTGAAGGCGGGTGCCGATGCGATCGTTATCGATACTGCTCACGGTCATTCTGCCGGGGTCCTGCGTAAGATCAAGGAAATTCGTGATCACTTCCCAGACGTTACCCTGATTGCCGGAAACGTAGCTACTGGTGAAGCTACGGCGGCCCTCTTTGATGCCGGGGTTGACGTTGTTAAGGTTGGTATCGGCCCTGGTTCTATCTGCACAACCCGGGTAGTTGCTGGTGTTGGTGTTCCACAGATCACTGCGATCTATGACGCTGCTACGGTTGCTCGTGAATACGGCAAGCCAATCATTGCCGATGGTGGTATTAAGTACTCTGGTGACGTTGTAAAAGCTCTGGCTGCCGGTGGAAGCGCCGTTATGCTTGGTAGCATGCTTTCCGGGACCACCGAAGCACCTGGCGATGTCTTCGAAGATCAAGGTAAGAAGTACAAGGCTTACCGGGGGATGGGTTCTGTTGGTGCCATGGCTCAAGCCCATGGTTCTTCAGACCGTTACTTCCAAGGTGGTGTCAACGAAGCTAACAAGCTGGTTCCAGAAGGAATTGAAGCCCGCGTTGAATACAAGGGTGACGTTTCTGACATTGTTTTCCAAATTGACGGTGGCCTTCGTTCTGGAATGGGTTATGTCGGTGCCCCTGACATCCCAACCTTAATCAACAATGCCCAATTTGTTCAGATCACTAACGCTGGCCTGCGGGAATCACACCCTCACGATGTGCAAATTACCAAGGCCGCACCAAATTACAAGTAATCATCAAGTTGATTTTTAATCAGCCGGCGAGAATTCCCTTCTCGCCGGCTTTTTGTTGTGTTCGGTTTCCCAGAAACTGGTACAATAAAGAAAGAACTAAATTGGTAGATTCACTATTGATAATGAGGGGAGGGAAAACGATGAATTATCAGCTAATTCTACTGAGTGTGGCGATCGTGTGCCTGCTACTGTTCTTAATTCAGTGGTTTCGCCAGGCGCGGCACATCCTGCACGGGGGAACGCGTCCGCTGACTTGGAACCACCCAGTCTTAAACTGGTGCCTGCTGGTTGTTGCGGTGCTAGCGTTTGCCGGAATGGGGGTTGTCAACATGAAGACGGAAGCTGCCACCAGTCAGGTTGCAAAAACCTCTTCGTCTAAAAAAACGCGTCCGGCATCCAGTAGTTCCCAACCCAAGCGGCAAACTAAACCGCAGGCAGCTAATCCTAACCGCCAGGGGGAACAGAGTCAGGATAACCTGCCTGCCCCCGAACATCAGGACCTCAAGCTTGACCAAAATAGCCATGCCGTTTTGAATGATTTTGCTGTTCCAGCGAAGAATCAGTTGCAGATCATTGATGCCGGAAGTGGTAATGTCTTGCAGACGTTTCCTAGTCAACCAGCTGCAGGGAAGGTCAATTACACCTTTACCAAAGAAGGTAACTACTACCTAATCTTGACAGATGGCGAGAAAGCCAAGACGGTTGCGGTTAGTGTTAGCCGCTAAGATTTCCTTAAGGTCGGAAGCTAGAGGCGGTCTAAGCGAAACAAATTAGTTATAATTAATAAGTATGTAAAGACAGCTTGAAAAAGGAGTGGCCGCATAATGAAAATTTTAGTTGTCGATGATGATAAAGAAATTGTTCAATTACTGGAAATTTATATCCGTAATGAAGGGTATGAGCCGGTAGCGGCTTACAACGGTAAGGAAGCCCTGACCAAGCTGAATACCAACCCAGATATTGGCCTGGTAATCTTGGACCTGATGATGCCCGAGATGGACGGGATGGAAGTTATTAAGCAGGTACGTAAGGACTCTGATATTCCGATCCTGGTACTGTCTGCTAAAACGACCGACATGGATAAGATCCAGGGCCTGATCAGTGGGGCGGACGACTACGTAACTAAGCCGTTCAATCCGCTGGAGGTCATGGCCCGGGTTAAGTCACTGCTGCGCCGGAGCCAGGGGGAGGTCACCAATGACCAGCCTGATATCCTCAACGTGGGTCCGCTGATCATTAACAAGGATTCCCACGAGGTCAAGACGATCAAGGGTGACACGATTCAATTGACGGCCCTGGAGTTCGGAATCTTGTACCTGCTGGCTAGTCACCCGAACCGGGTCTTCTCTGCAGATGATATTTTCGAGCGGGTTTGGCAACAAGAAAGCGTGGTTTCTGCCAAGACAGTAATGGTTCACGTCAGTCACTTGCGAGATAAGATCGAAGAAGCCACAAATGGTGAAAAGGTGATTCAGACGGTCTGGGGCGTTGGCTACAAGATTGAGAACCACTAGTAACTGAGGAGGTTCAAGCGTGAAGCTAACGGGACGTGAAAAAAGTTCACTGATATTTGAGGGAGTCATCACGGTTGTCCTGCTGATCCTCTTGAACATGGCGATCCTGACCATCATCCAGGACGTCATCCAGTCTAACCCCGGGGTCAACAACGGGATCTTCATGATCAAGCAGTCATTGCGGATCGGTCCAATGCAGGCCCAGATCTGGAGCTACCAACGGATCCTGATCATCTTCCTGTTACTGATCGACGTTTGGGTCGTCTGGTGGCGGTTGCGCCGGCGTTATCACCTTTACCTGATGAATCACATTATCGGTGAGCTCCACTACATTGCCCAGGGGCACCTCGACCATCGGATTCCTTTCCGGCTCAAGGGTAATGAGCAGCACGTGATCACCAGTGTCAATGCGTTGGTCGATAGTGCGGTTCAATCGATGGACGATGAGCGTAAGATTGAGAAGTCCAAGGACGAACTAATCACTAACGTCAGCCATGACCTGCGGACTCCGCTGACCAGTATCATTGGCTATCTGGGATTGATCGAAGATAAGCAGTATCAAAATGAGGAGGATATCCTCAAGTACACCCACATTGCCTATGAAAAGGCCAAGCAGATGAAGAACCTGGTGGATGACCTCTTTGAATACACCAAAGTTCAGCAGCATGGGGCTCCCGTTAACATCATGCGGGTAGACCTTGACCAGTTGCTGGAACAGCTGACGGCCAGTTTTGCCCTGGAGGCGGAACGACGGGGGATTGAGATCAGTTCCAAGGTGGTTCCTAATCCCCTGATGATTGAGGCGGATCCGGAGAAATTAGGCCGGGTCTTTAATAACCTGGTTGCTAACGCCTTCAAGTACGGCAACGGTGCCAGCTACATTCGTATCACGGCCCATCAGGAGCAGACCAAGGTGGTTGTTAAGGTGGCCAATGATGGGACGCCAATCCCTAAAGAAGCCCAAAGTCACCTCTTTGAACGTTTTTACCGGGCGGAGGCATCGCGATCCCGGGCAACCGGCGGAACTGGATTGGGGCTCGCAATCGTCAAGAGCATCGTGGACCTGCACCACGGCCAGGTTACGGTGACCTCTGATGAGAACGAGACTGCCTTTATTGTCACTTTGCCTCTTAAACAGGAACAATTGAAAAAATAATTTAACAAGAATGGAGAATTTCACCGTAAATTCTTCATTCTTTTTATTTCGCTATATTCATTAAAAATGGAGTGTGTTAAACTGAAAGAGCATTGTGTCGCCTCAATTTTATTAATAGATGACGATAATTGGAGGAAATTCTGTGGCTAAAGCGCAAATAAATCCAGAAAAAGCACGATGGCTAGAAGTCTTGGGCATTGCAATGCCGCTCTGCCTTAGCTATATTCCAATCGGATTAGCTTGTGGAATTTTATTACACGCAGCGGGCTTTAACTTTATAATGACCCTTGTGGTATCGATCGTGGTTTTCTCTGGCGGTGCTCAGTTTATTCTGGCTTCGTTATTGACGATTCACGCACCGTTAACGTCAATTTTCGTGACCCTGTTCTTCTTGGAGTTGCGGTATGCACTCCTGGGGTCGAGTCTTTCTAAATACATCAAAAACGAATCACAACACTTCATCTGGCTATTTGCCGTATCGATGAACGATGAAAACTATGCGGTGAACTACCTTAAATTTGCGACTGATAAGAAGTGGACCCCTAAAGACGGGCTGTTAGTGGAGCACTACTCCCTAATTTCCTGGTCCGTGGCCAACATGGTCGGGGGTCTGATCGGCAGTACCGTTTCGATTGACCTGGAAGTGGTGGACTTCGCTCTGACGGCCCTGTTCTTGTACATGGTCGTAATGCAAGTCCGAAACCACCTGACCCTGTTGATCTGCCTGTTCTCGGCAGTGCTGGCCGTGTTCTTCCTGGTTCTTACCAGGAGTACGCTGGGGATTGTGATTGCAACCCTGATCGCCTCCTTCACCGGTTTCCTGATTGAAAACACAGTTCGGAAACACAGTAAGGATCCTGATAGTAACTGGTTCTTGACTAAGATCTTTCGGCCAATGGCTACCCGAATTACGGTGGAAGACCAGCAGGAACGGCGTGAAATGAAGAAAGTTAAGCAGCAGTTGGATGAGGATCGTCAGGAAAAAGCCCCATCCGAACACGATGATTAGTGGAGACTAGGTATGGAACAACTATTTAGTAATTTGCCTTTATTAATTTCCGATACTGGTAACAATAAGACCTTGTATCATATCATTGTCATTATTTTTGCGGCATTTGCGGCCTTTATTCCACGTTATTTCCCCATCCTGTTTTTCTCCACTCGGAAAATTCCCGAGTGGTTCAACGAATGGATGAAGTACGTTCCCGTCAGCCTCTTCACTGCGCTGATCGTGAAGAACGTCTTTGTGACGACGGCAGGCTACCACTTCGTTCCGTTTGGCCATGTTGACCAAATTGTGGCGGCCGTTATCGTGATGGTCATTGCCTACTTCACCCGCTCGATGTCGATCTCGGTCATCAGTGGGCTGATCGCGGTTTGGCTGCTCAGCATGGTAATATAAATACAAAAGCACACTGCCTCGTTGGTGAGGACAGTGTGCTTTTTAATTGAATGGACTATTTGCCATGATTGCGACGGTGGGCCTGCTGGGCGGCGCGGGTGTTCCGCTCCCAGAATACTCCGTCTGTGTAGCCTTGGATGTTATCGCCTGTCTTGGTTTGCTGAAGGCGGTATTCACCCCAAGCGGTGTAGAGGAGGCTCTGTTCAATCCCGATGAAATGGCGATTAAGCTTCTTGGCGGTGACCAGGCTAGAGCCGGCGCCGGCAAAGGGGTCAAGGATCAGGTCGCCAGGATTGGTACTGGCCAGGATGACCTTGGCCAACAGCTTCTCTGGCTTTTGAGTCGGGTGTCCAGTATTTTCAGGCATTGACCAGTAGGGGATCGAGATGTCATCCCAGAAGTTAGAGGGCATGGTGTCACGGAAACGGCCGGCCGCCGTCTCCTGCCAATCGCGAGCCTTGCCAGCAACGCGGTAGGGGGCGATGACCTGGCGGCGCTGTTTGACCTGGTCAACGTTGAAGGTGTAATTGCTCTGATCACGGACAAGGAACCAAATATCCTCCATGCCGTTTTTCCAGTTGGTCTGGGCGCCTCGGCCCTTCTCACGTTGCCAGGTAATCCGATTCTTGATGGTGAAGTTGCGGGCAAGGACCGGGGCCAGGGCAATACTAGTTTGCCAATCGGCAAAGACGTAGAGACTAGCGTGTGGCTTCAACTTAGGGATGAGAGCGTCGATCCAACGCTGGGTGTAGGTTTGATAGTCCTGATCACTCATCTTCTTAAAATCGAGGCCATCGTACTTCTTGTCGAGGTTATAGGGCGGATCGACAATTGCCAGATCAGCAACTTGATCCGGGAGTTTTTGAAGAATATTAAAAGCGTCTCCGTTAATGGTCTGATCGATGATGGACGCCAGTTTATCAAGTGAATCATCCTCGTGAAGAATGCTTTCGAGGACGCCAGCCGGGGCATCCGCTAGCGTAAAGTCGATCGTCTTGTTACGTGCCGATTTGGTCATTTTGGGCCTCCTTGCCAAAATAAATACTAGTAAAGATCATACCATACCAGGCGCGGGACATGATAAATTTGTCAAAGAGTGTTGACAACCGCATAGAAAGCGTTTAGTATTATGGGCAATCGAAATACCTTTAACTTAGTCCAGCGAGGCTAGGAAGGATTTAACTGAGCGTTAGAATATCTCGGCCTTCTTCTTAGTGCACCACTGAGGAGGCCGTTTTTATGCAGAATTTCCCGGGCCGACTCAGGGTGTCGGAAGGAAGATTCGCCCACTTAATCAAATAGGTATTTTTGAAAGAACTGAGCCATTTAATTGTCTCCCGTGAGAGCAGAATCGGTGCAGTGTTTTCAGCCTATCTAACATAAGCAAAAACACACGAAAAGCAGCGTGACCGCAAACCAGGAGACTGGATCGGTTGACGCTGCTTTTGTCACTTATGCAAAGAAAAAGGAGATCTATTTGATGATTAGTACTGAACGAATTCAACCAAACGTTGTGACTGTTGCCGACATGGATGCCGAGGATGCCCTGGACCTGATCAACGAGGCCGAGGAATACAAGCATGACAAGAAGGCCGAACTTACCCGGCCAGCCTACGCCGCTAACCTCTTCTTCGAAAACTCAACCCGGACCAAGACCAGCTTCCAAATGGCCGAAATGAAGTTGGGGATGCACGTAATGCAGTTTGAAGCGGGTACCAGCTCTGTCAAGAAGGGGGAGAGCCTCTACGACACTGTCAAGACGATGGAATCCATCGGGGTTGATATCGCAGTTATTCGCCACCCCGAAAACGAATACTACAAGGAACTGATCAAGCACCCCGGTTTGAAGATCGGGATTGCCAACGGTGGTGACGGCAGTGGCCAACACCCATCCCAATGCCTGCTCGACATGATGACGATCCACGAAGAATTCGGTAACTTCAAGGGCCTCAAGGTACTGATCATCGGTGACCTGTCCCACTCCCGGGTTGCTCACTCCAACGCCATGATGCTCAACCGGCTGGGCGCTGAGGTTTACTTCGCCGGCCCACAGGAATGGTATGATGATGAACTGGCCCAATACGGGACTTTCGGCGACTTCGATGAACTGCTTCCACAAATGGACGTGGTCAACCTGCTCCGGGTTCAGAATGAACGGCTGTCCGGTGCGGAAAACGGTGCATTCAATGCTGAGAAGTACCACCAGCAATACGGCCTGACTAAGGAACGTTACAACAAGATGAAGAAGGGCGCCATCATCATGCACCCGGCACCGGTTAACCGGGGCGTCGAAATCGACGGTGACCTGGTTGAAGCTCCGAACTCCCGGATCTTCCGCCAGATGCAAAACGGGGTCTTCGTTCGGATGGCCATCCTGAGTCGGATCCTGCGCTACAAGGGCATTATGTAACGGGGGCGCCACTATGAGTCAAACCCTACTGAAGAACGGCCGGCGCCTGGTCGGTGAACAATTGGTTGCCTGTGATGTCTTAATTGAGGATGATAAGATTGCTGCGATCGGGACCGATCTCAATGCCGGTGACGATGCCCAGGTGATTGACCTGGATAACAACCTGATCACGCCGGGCTTGGTTGACATCCATGTTCACCTCCGGGAGCCGGGTTACACCAACAAGGAGACGATCGCCACGGGGAGTCGGGGTGCGGCCCACGGTGGTTTTACCACGATCGCTGCAATGGCGAACCTGAAACCGACCTGTGACATGCCCGAACGTTTTCACGATCAGGAGGCCCGCAACGCCAAGGACGGCGCCATCAAGATCATCCAGTACTCACCGGTTACCAAGGACCGGGCGGGGAAGAAACCGGTCGACGTCGCAGCCCAGTACGCGGCAGGGGCCCGTCTCTTCAGTGACGACGGGGCCGGCATTCAGGACGCTAGCGTTGTCTACCGGGCCATGCAGCAGCTGGCCAAGTACGACCTGCCAATGTGTGACCACGCCCAGGACAACCAGCTGGCTAACGGTGGGGTCATCAACGACGGCCCGGTTGCTAAGAAGATGGGTCTGCCGGGGATGCCAAAGATCAGTGAGACGGCCCAGATTGCCCGCAACATCGTGATTGCTCAGGCCACCGGTGCCCATTACCACGTCTGCCACGTTTCGACCAAAGAGAGCATCGAACTGGTCCGCCACGCCAAGCAGCTGGGGATCAATGTCACCTGTGAGGTTACGCCCCACCACCTCCTGCTGGCCGACGCGGACATCCCAGACGATGACGCAGAGTACAAGATGAATCCGCCGCTGCGGAGCCGGGCGGACCAGGAAGCCTGCCTGGCTGGCCTGCTCGACGGCACCATCGACTGCATTGCGACCGACCACGCCCCGCACACGGACGCCGAGAAGCACCAAGGTTTCCTGGCATCACCCAACGGGATTGTCGGTAGCGAAACCGCCTTTGCCCTGCTCTACACCCGCTACGTCAAGAACGGGATCTTCACCCTGGGTCAGTTGATTGACTGGCTGAGCGGAGCCCCGTGCCGGGTGTTCAAACTGACCAACGCCGGCCAGCTCCAGGTCGGGGACCCCGCGGATATCGCGGTCTTCGACATTGACCACCAGACGACGATCAGAGAGGACCAGTTCTTCTCCAAGGGCCACAACACCCCGTTCGTCGGTGACCAGGTCTATGGGGCAACCGTGAAAACATTTGTTGATGGCAAGCTGGTTTATGATCGGGAGGATGCAGAATGAACGATGAACAACGATTGGCAGTCGAACTGCCGGGCCTGTCCCTGAAGAACCCCGTGATCGCCGCCAGTGGTACCTGCGGATACGGGCAGGAGATCGCCAAAAACTACGACCTCAACCGGTTGGGCTCACTGGTGATGAAGTCGACCACCCTGCACCCGCGCTCGGGAAACCCACGGCCCCGTGTCTGCCACACGAGTGCCGGCTGGTTGAACGCCAACGGCCTGCAGAATGTCGGTGTCCAGCGGGTCGTGGATGAGAAGATCCCCTGGCTACAGGTTAACTACCCGAAGCTGCCGGTGATCGCCAGTGTGGCCGGGTTCTCCAACGACGAGTACGTGGAAGTGACCGACAAGCTGACGGTCGGCGGTGGGATCAACGCTCTGGAGCTGAACGTCTCCTGCCCGAACGTCAAGCACGGCGGCCTGGCGATGGGCACTGATCCAGACGTTCTGGAACAGCTGGTTAAGCAGGTAGTTGCTGCAGCCCATGGGATCCCGGTCTACGTCAAACTGACGCCGAACGTGACTAACATCGTGCCCCTGGCCCAGGCAGCCGAGCGGGGCGGCGCCAACGGGCTGGTAATGATTAACACCCTGACCGGGTTGAGCATCGACCTGAAGACCCGCCGGCCAGTCCTGGCCAACGTGACGGGCGGCCTGTCCGGCCCGGCTCTGAAGCCAATGGCTCTCCGGATGATCCACCAGGTCCGCAGCATTTCCAAGATTCCAATTATCGGTGTGGGAGGAATCGAGCGTGCGGAGGACGTTCTGGAGTTCATGATGGCCGGCGCCAATGCAGTTGAGGTTGGAGCGGCCAGCTTTCACGACCCGCTAGCCCTGCCGAAGATCGCAGCGGAACTGCCGATGACGATGGATAAGTACGGGATTGAGAAGTTAACGGACCTATGGGAGGTAAAGTTTTGAAACGCTATGTACCAATGGTCGCAATTGATGTTGCTACAAAGGAAGAAGCGGTCAAGCTATTTGACGAGCTCGATGTGACCCCGAAGCCGATTGTCAAGATCGGGATGGAGATGTACTACGGGTTAGGTCAGGAGATCGTCCGGGAAGCCCAGAAACGCGGCTTCAAGATCTTTCTCGACCTGAAACTCTATGACATTCCCAACACGGTCCACCGGGCCATGGCCGCGATCGGCCGTCTCGGCATCGACTTCACCACCATTCATGCGGCGGGGGGCACCGAGATGCTGACAGCCGGGCTGGCCGGCCTGGAAGAGGGCGCTGTTCAGGCCGGAGTTAAACCTGCTAAGCTCCTGGCAATTACCCAGCTGACCTCGATTGATGATGAAATTCTGCATGATCAACAACACGTTGACCTTTCCCTGATCGAGTCAGTGCAAAACTATGCCCAACTGGCGGAAAGCGTCGGCCTGGCCGGGGTGATCTGCTCGGCCCATGAGCTCCCGGCCATTCGCCAGGTGACCCGGCCGGACTTCCTGTGCATCACGCCCGGCATTCGGCCATCGCTGGCAGTTCATGATGACCAGAAGCGGGTAGTTACTCCAGCCCAGGCCCGGGAACTTGGCAGTAACGGCATTGTCGTGGGGCGGCCAATCACCCAGAACGCCGATCCCGTAGCGGCATACCAACAGATTCAACAAGCATTTTTAGCAAATGAGGAGGAAAAATAATTATGACTTATTCACAAAGAGTTGCTAAGGCATTATTAGACATTCACGCGGTTACCCTGAGTCCGGACAAACCCTACACGTGGGCAAGCGGTTTGAAGTCCCCAATCTACACGGACAACCGCCTGACAATCTCTTACCCAGATGTGCGCCAAGCCATCTATAATGGGATGGAAGAACAGATCAACCTCCACTTTGCGGATGCAGACGTGATCGCCGGAACCGCAACGGCCGGGATTCCACACGCCGCTTGGGTTGCCCAGGAGATGGGCTTACCACTGGTTTACGTGCGGTCTAAGCCGAAGGACCATGGCCAGGGTCACCAGATTGAAGGGGTCCTCAAGCCGGGTCAAAAGGTAGTTGTAATCGACGACCTGATCTCCACCGGCGGCAGTGTCCTCAACGCGGTGCGGGCAATCAATAACACTGGTGCCCAAGTCATCGGCGTGGTTGCCGTCTTCACCTACCAACTCCAGGCAGCCGAACAGAACTTCCTGGCCAACGACTTGAAATACTATGCCGTTACCGACTACACGACCCTGATCAAGGAAGCTCAGGCCACCGACCAGATCAGCGCTGACCATCTGAAATCTCTCCAACAATGGCGTGAAGATCCGGTCAAGTGGAGCAAGGAGCACAGCCTCAATGCGGTTGGCTAACCAGTCATATTCAATAGATTTCCATACATAAGTAAACGCGCCGTCACCAGCTTTTTGGCAGTGACGGCGCGTTTTTCGTGGCAAATAAAAACCCGTGTCGAACCTCAGCTGAGGTTGGCACGGGTTATTTCTATCTAAATTGAGATTTACTTAGTCATATAGTCCCGGGTCATCGGCAGGTTCTTGCCAGAAGCGCCCTTGGTGATCAGGTATTGGATCACGTCGATGTTACCGGACTCGAATGAGGCGGCACAAGCCTGCAGGTAGAGGTCCCACATCCAGGTGAAGCGTTCACCCATCATGTCCTGGATTTGGGTACGGTGGGCATTGAAGTTCGCGTCCCAGATTTCCAGGGTCCGCTGGTAGTGGCGACGCAGCATTTCGATATCGGCAATCTGCATCTGGTTCTCTTCGATGTGCTGAACCATTTCGACCAGGCCAGGAACGTAGCCACCAGGGAAGATGTACTTGTTGATCCAGCCGTTGTAAGCCCCGCCCTGTTGCCGGGTGATACCGTGGATCAGCGCAACCCCGTCATCCTTAAGGTAGCGTTGGATATCCTTGAAGTAGAGGCCGAGGTTTTCCTTACCGACGTGTTCGAACATCCCTACAGAAGTGATGTAGTCCCACTGTTGGTCACCGAGTTCACGGTAGTCAACCAGTTTGACTTCAGCCACGTCTTCCAGTCCGTCCTTCTTGATCTGTTCCTGGACAAAGCGGTACTGTTCCTCACTCAGGGTAACCCCCGTAACCTTCAGACCGTATTCCTTGGCCGCCGTCAGCATCAAAGTACCCCAGCCACAGCCGATGTCCAAGAAGGTCTTGCCCGGTTTCGGGTTGAGTTTCTTTAAAATATGTTGAACCTTGTCTTCCTGGGCCTTAGTTAGGTCGTCATGGTTATCGCCGGTGAAGTAGGCACAGGAGTAGGTCATCGTGTCGTCGAGCCAAAGCTTGTAGAAGTCGTTACCGACATCGTAGTGGCTCTGCACATCAGTTTCACTTTCCTTCTCGGAGTGGCCTTGCTTTGGCAGAAACTTACGGAACTTGGAGTTGCGCATGAAGCTGCCGGCACTCTCATAGGCGGATTCAATCAATTTTTGGATGCTGCCCTGGATTTCGATCTTACCATCCATGTAGGCTTCCCCAAGTGCGATTGAGGCGTTCTTCGTAACGTCACGAATCGGGATCTTCTCCTTAAACGTGATGGTAACCTCGGGTTCGCCGTCACCGTAAACAACGCTCGAACCATCCCAGAAGATGATCTTGACGGGGATGTTGAATGAGTGGCTTAATAGTGACTTGTAGAACGTCTTTTCTAACATTTAAAGCATCCTTCTTTCTCAAATAATGTCCCTATTATAACACTCTACTTTTAGGGCCGTAACTAAATAGAACAAGCCGGCCAAAACGTTGCTGAAATTGTCCCTTTAGGATTAAAATTGAATAAGTTTATTAGATTTTTTGAAGGGTGATGATTAATGTGACTGATGCCTGGCATCGCTTCATCAAGAATGTGGAGCTACGCCGCTTTGTGGTCCTATTGTTAATCGTATTTGCACTGTGGATGATGCGGTCGATGATGAACATGATCCTGTTCACCTTTATCCTGACCTTTATCGTGGTGAGCTGGGTCCGCTTTGTTCAGCGGTGGATACCGCATTTTTCGACCAAACTGCTGGTGATCTTGACCTACCTGGTGTTACTGATGCTCCTGTACTTCGGGGTGACCAGGTACCTGCCTGTCCTGGTGCGCCAGGTAGTTAAGATGGTCAACTCGGTGCTCAAGTTTTACAGCAGCCGGGACGCCACGAACCTCTACCATTACATCAACCAGTACGTCAGTTGGTCGACGATCATGGCGCAGGTCCGGCACGGGGTTAGTTTCGCCATCAGTGCTCTGACTAGTATTGGGGCCATTACGGTGACCTTCTTCCTATCTTTTATTTTGAGTTTCTTCTTTGCTTTGGACCTGCAGGAGACGGCGACCTTTTCGAAGCTCTTTTTGAATAGTACCTTTGGCTGGTTCTTCCAGGACCTGGCTTATTTCGGCAAGAAGTTCGTCAATACCTTCGGGGTCGTCCTGGAAGCGCAGTTCTTCATTGCCATCTGTAACACTGCTATTACCACGGTCTGCCTGCTGGTCATGAAGATGCCACAGATCCTGGCTCTGGCCCTGATCGTCTTTATCTTCAGTCTGGTTCCGGTAGCCGGGGTGATCATTTCAACAATCCCCCTCAGTTTGGTGGCCTATTCAGTCGGCGGGATCCGGGACGTCATCTACATCATCATCATGGTGATCGTTATTCACGCCCTGGAAGCCTATGTCCTCAACCCGAAGTTCATGTCTAGCCAGACTGACCTGCCGATCTTCTACACCTTCATTGTTCTTCTGGTCAGTGAACACTTCTGGGGAACCTGGGGGCTGATCGTTGGGGTGCCGATCTTTACCTTCCTATTGGATATCTTGGGGGTAAAGTCAATTCGTCAGGGGTCGCGATTACGGCGGCGTGCTGCTACAAATAATGACGGTAAAAAATAAAATTCGGGAATTACCCTTTACTTATCACTAGAATTACAGTATCTTAATGATATATCCTTATATTAAATAGCGTTTTTAACTTTTTGTTCGTATTTTAAGGAGGAAGCCAACGATGATGACTGATATTGAAATTGCCGATCGTGCAGAAATGAAACCGATCAAGGAAATTGCTGCCCAGATTGGCCTGGGTGAGGATGACATCGAACAGTATGGCAAGTACAAGGCGAAGATCACCTTGCCGGTCAAGGCCCACCCAGATAAGAAGCACAAGCTGGTCCTGGTAACGTCAATTAACCCAACTCCAGCCGGTGAAGGGAAGTCAACGGTTTTGGTTGGCCTTGGTGACGCCATGAACCAGTTGGGCCATCAGACCATCATTGCAATGCGGGAACCATCAATGGGCCCTGTCTTTGGGATTAAGGGTGGTGCCACTGGTGGTGGTTACAGCCAAGTGGTCCCAATGGAAGACATTAACCTCCACTTTACTGGTGACCTTCACGCCTTGACCAGTGCCAACAACACCCTGGCAGCTCTGGTAGATAACTACATCATGCGGGGAAACGAATTGGGACTTGATCCCCGCCGGATTATCTGGAAGCGGGTCGAGGACGTCAACGACCGGGCCCTGCGGAATGTCGTCACTGGTCTGGGCGGCATCATGCAAGGGGTACCACGGCAGACAGGCTTTGACATCACGGCCGCCTCAGAACTGATGGCCATCCTCTGCTTATCTACCGACCTGATGGACCTGAAGAAGCGGGTCGGTCGGATTGTCGTCGGCTACACCTATGATAAGAAGCCGGTTACGGTGGCCCAGCTTCACTTTGAAGATGCCATCACCATCTTGCTCAAGGATGCCATTAAGCCAAACCTTGTTCAGACCCTGGACCACACGCCAACGATCATTCACGGGGGTCCATTTGCCAACATCGCCCACGGCTGCAACAGTGTTCTGGCTACTAAGACCGCTCTGCAGCTGGCGGATTACACCGTCACCGAGGCCGGTTTCGGTGCTGACCTGGGGGCCGAGAAGTTCATGGACATCAAGCGGCGGGTCCTGGGTAAGAACCCAGATGCCGTCGTGATCGTTGCCACCGTGCGGGCCCTTGAATACAACGGTGGTGCCCAGCTGGCCGACCTGAAGGAAGAACACCTGCCAGAATTGAAGACGGGGCTGGCTAACCTGAACCGCCACATCAAGAACATGCAGCGGTATGGGGTTCCGTTGGTCGTCGCTATCAACCACTTTGTAAGTGACACGGATGCGGAAATCCAGATGATCAAAGACAATTGCCAGCAGCTCGGCGTTAACGTGGTTACGGCGGATGCCTGGGCCAAGGGTGGTGCTGGTACCCAAGACCTGGCTAAGGAGGTCGTTCGGCTGACTGAGCAGGAGAGCGACTTCCACGAACTCTACAGTCTCGATGCCACACCAAAGGAGAAAGTCGAAACCATTGCCACCAAGATCTACGGGGCCAAGAAGGTGGAATTCAGTCGCAAGGCTCAACGCCAACTCAAGCAGTTCAGTGAACTGGGTTGGGACAAGCTGCCAGTCTGCATCGCCAAGACCCAGTACTCCTTCACCGATGATAAGAACCTGCTGGGGGCTCCAGAAGGATTCACCTTCCACATCCGGGAGTTCGTACCAAAGCTCGGGGCTGGTTTCATCGTGGCCTTGTCCGGTAACATGATGACTATGCCAGGCCTATCAAAGGTACCAGCTGCCGTCAATATGACGATTGACGCGGATGGTAAGATTACCGGATTGTTCTAGATTTAATTTGAAAAGGAGCAAAAAGACTGCTCCTTTTTTATTTTTCTCATTAGCAATACGAACAATATATATTTAAATATAAAAAAAGTTCGATAAATCTATTGAAGTTAAGTAGCGGCTTTGTTATCTTTAAAGCAGATTTAAGGAGGAATCAACAATGAGTCAGATTAGTGTGGTAATGGGTAGTAAGTCCGACTGGCCAACGGTTAAGGAGGCCTGCCAGATCCTCGATCAGTTTGGTGTTGATTATGATAAGAACGTTATTTCCGCCCACCGGATGCCGGACGAAATGTTCGCCTTTGCGAAGGGGGCCGTGGCCAACGGAACCAAGGTAATCATTGCCTGTGCCGGTGGGGCTGCCCACCTGCCGGGGATGATCGCCGCCAACACACCCCTGCCAGTGATCGGGATCCCAGGACAGACCCGGGCCCTCGGCGGGATGGATTCCCTCCTGTCAATTGTCCAGATGCCGGCCGGAATCCCAGTCGCCACGACCGCTATCGGGGTTGCGGGTGCCAAGAACGCGGCCCTATTGGCTTTGCAAATTCTCGGGATCAATGACCAAAAGATTCAGGACCAGATCGTCGCCTACCGGAAGCAGATGCACGACCAGGCGGCAGAAAGTGGGGCGCACCTTGACTAAGATGATTCAACAGGGGCAGACAATTGGCATCATTGGCGGAGGCCAGCTCGGTCAGATGATGGCGCTAGATGCCAAGCAGACTGGGATGAAAGTGATCGTCCTCGACCCAACTCCGGCCTGCCCAGCCGGTCAAGTAGCAGACGACCAGATCGTCGCTCCCTACGCTGACGTTAAGGCGATCACGGAGCTGGCCCGGCGTGCTGATGTTCTGACGTATGAGTTTGAAAACGTCGATCTCAATGCCCTGGAGGACGTGGCGGACAAGGTCTACGTTCCGCAGGGGACCCACCTCCTCTACACAACCAAGAACCGGATCCGCGAAAAGACCTTTCTCCGTGACGCCGGCCTGCAGACAGCCCCTTTCATGGCGGTCAAGAATGAGACCGACCTGAAGAAGGCGGTCGACGAGATCGGTTATCCGAGTGTTCTCAAGACCTGCGAGGGCGGCTATGATGGTCATGGTCAGGAAGTTCTGCACAGTGATGCCGACCTGGCGAAGTGTGCGGGGATCCTCTCGACCAAGGACGCAATCCTCGAGGGCTGGGTTCCGTTTAAGCTTGAGTGCTCTGTGATGGTGGCCCGCAACGAAAATGGCGAGGTGACGGTCTTCCCCGTTTCCGAGAATATCCATCACAACGAAATTCTTCACCTCAGCATCGTGCCAGCTCGGATCAGTCCGGAGCTGCAGAAGAAGGCCCAGCAGATGGCGGTCAAGATCGCCCACGCCATCGACCTGCGTGGGATTTTGGGGGTTGAGATGTTCGTCACTGCCGATGGTCAGATCTACATTAATGAACTGGCCCCGCGGCCGCACAACTCGGGTCATTATTCGATCGAGGCCTGCAACTTCTCTCAGTTTGCAATTCATAACCGGGCGATCTGCAACTGGCCATTGCCAAAGATCAAGCTCCTGCAGCCGGTGGTGATGGTCAATGTTCTCGGCCAGCACGTCGCCGGTGTTCGCCAGCAGATTGCTAAGAAACCTAACTGGCATTTCCACGACTACGGGAAGGCAGAGATTCGCCATAATCGGAAGATGGGGCACGTCACCATCTTGACTGATGACATTGAAGCTACTTTGAAAGAAATTGACAATACCGGGATCTGGCAGAAATAAAGTTCGCCTTTACGCCGAATGGTAACCTGTGCGATAATGATGAAGAATAAGAATAGAGAGGATTTTTAACTGATGATTGATCGTTACACAAGTCCAGAGATGAAGAAGATTTGGAGCCTGGAAACTCAGTACCAATGCTGGCTGGAAGTTGAGATTGCGGCCGACGAAGCCTGGAGCAAGCTGGGCCACATTCCAGCAGAAGACGTTGAGAAGATCAAGAAAAACGCTAAGTTCAGTGTGGAAGGGATTGCCGAGATTGAGGCCGTTACCCACCACGATGTGATCGCCTTTACCCGGGATGTCTCCAAGTCCCTCGGCCCTGAACGGAAGTGGGTTCACTACGGTATGACCAGTACCGACGTGGTTGACACTGCTCAAGGGCTGCGTTTGAAAAAGGCGAACGATATCATCCGTAAGGACATCGATAACTTCATGGACGTGCTGAAGGAGATGGCCGAGAAGTACAAGTACACTGTCTGCATGGGTCGGACCCACGGGGTGCACGCGGAACCGACGACCTTTGGGCTGAAGGCAGCCCGCTGGTACTCCGAGATGAAGCGGAACAAGGAACGGTTCGAACACGCTGCCCGCGGTGTCGAAGCCGGCAAGATCTCCGGTGCGGTTGGGACCTTTGCCGAAATCGATCCATTCGTTGAAAAGTACGTCTGCGACAAGCTCGGTCTGCGGGCCCAGGAGATTTCCACCCAAGTTCTGCCACGGGACCTGCACGCCGAATACATCGCCACGATTGCCCTGATCGGGACCAGTATGGAAGAGATGGCCACTGAGATTCGTTCCCTCCAACGGACCGAAATCCACGAAGTCGAGGAGCACTTTGCCAAGGGCCAGAAGGGTTCTTCCGCCATGCCACACAAGCGGAACCCAATTGGCTCCGAGAACATCTGTGGTTGTGCCCGGGTTCTGCGGGGCTACATGACGCCGGCCTACGAAGACGTTTCCCTCTGGCACGAACGGGATATCTCTCATTCCAGCGCGGAACGGATGATCCTGCCTGACGCTACGTCCTTGATCGATTACATGTTGCGGCGCTTTGGCCGGATCCTGAAGAACCTCGACGTCTTCCCAGAGACGATGAAGAAGAACATGGAAAAGACCTTGGGCTTGATCTACTCTGGCCGGGTCCTGCTCAAGCTGGTCAACTCCGGGATGTCCCGGGAGTCTGCCTACGACTTGATCCAGCCATACACTGCTAAGTGCTGGGCTGAACAGATCCCGTTCCGGCCACTCCTGGAGGCGGACCCAACGATCCAAAAGCAACTGACCAAGCAAGACCTCGATGACGCCTTTGATTACCACTGGCACCTCCGTCACGTCGACGACATCTACAAGCGGATTGGTTTGGACTAACCGCAATTAATGAAAAATGGTTCATGGCAAAAATTGTCATGAACCATTTTTTAGTTTAAAGCATTAACGAAATCCGCGAGATCGTCCCGGATGACGGTGGTCTGTTGACGGATTTCCTGAGGACAGCTGGTTGGTCGGTTATCGACGGTTACCAGGCGGGCTTCGGGATTATTATAGGTCCAGTTCCAGAAGGGGTACTTGATAATTCCGGGGGTGTTCATCCCAACGCCCAGTTCAAGGAAGAGCACTCGCCCGGTCTGATGGTGAGCAATGAAGTTGTTGAAACGGGCTGCTGCCTGGTGCCAACCAGTGTCCTCGACGAAGTGACTGTCGACCCGCAGGTTAAGGGCGTACGGCTGGGCCTGCTTGACCAAGCTTTTATTGACCTGCATTTTGATTTGATCGCCATCAGGAATGATCAGTTGGTTGTCTGAGCCAATTTGAAATCCCTGGTCTAGGACCATCGCTCGTACCAGCTCGTAGTTATCGAAGGTCATATTCTGATCGTTGCGTTGGAAGAGTCCGTAGTCGCCCTGAGTGTAGAAGAGCCGGTTCTTATCGATATGGGCCTGCTGGAACTGGTGGTCGACGTTGGTGGTCAGGACGAAGTAGTTGGTCCCTTGTAAAAAGTGCATCAGCTGCCGATAGGTATCACTCGGTGCCGGCTGGTAACGATTGATCCAGATGGCCCGTGACCACCAGGCCCAACGTTCTGCGGGGGTTGGGAATTGAAAGAAACCGCCGGAGTACATGTCGTTGATTCCGTACTTATGCTGAAAATCACTGAAGTAGGTCGTGAAACGTGGCCCACTATAGGTCAGCCCGGCGGCAGTCGACAGACCCGAACCGGCGCCAACAATCACGGCATCGGCATGGGCACTGAAGTCCTTGATTGCCTTAATCTTGGCTGAGTAACTGTTGGTAAATGCTGCGGTCAGTGTCTTTGAAAACATTAAAAATCACCTTCTTGATTGTTGTGTTGTTGCGAAGAAAATCGGTCACGGTACGAACGGCCACCGTTGCCGCCTGCCAGTTAGGGAAGCGGAAGACCCCGGTTGAAATGCAGGGGAAGGTAATGCTGGTCAGGTGGTGCTGGGCCGCCAGTTGCAAGGAATTGCGGTAGGAAGCCGCCAGCTGGTCAACATTGGTGGCTGTCGGCACCGCACCAGCGACGATCGGGCCGACGGTATGGATAACATACTTGCTGGGGAGGTTAAAGGCGGGAGTGATTTTGGCCTGGCCGGTGGGCTCCGGGTGGCCCTGCACCGCCATCAGCTGGGCGCAATTATTCCGCAGCTCAATCCCGGCAAAGGTATGGATGGCGTTGTCGATGCAGTTGTGGTTCGGCAGGTAGCACCCGGTCATCTCACTATTGGCGGCGTTGACAATTGCATCGACCTGGAGCCTGGTGATGTCCCCCTGCCAGATATTCAACCCAGGGTGAAAAAGGTCTTCTGACACGATTCCCTTTTGTCGGGCCCGTTCCTGGAGATACTGGTCCTGAACATTCTTGAATTCTGGTGAGATGGGATGGGCAGGACGGATGTTGACGAGGGCACGCAGGAGCCGGCGCTGCTTTTGCGGGTCAGCGGGGATGGTGATCGCGCTGCCGTCGGGATGTTCTGCTAATAGTTGGTGAATTAGATAGATTCGTCGTTGTGTTTGATCCATATACGATTCCTCCTACATACGGTGGTGGATAAGGCTCTGGTTGCCGCTGGCATAGTGGCCCCATGCGCTGTATACCACGATAGTCTGCTTTTGCTTATCAACGGAATATACCACCCGGTTCTTCTGGCTGATCCGCTTTGAATAGAGGCTCGGCCGAGGAGCACGGTTTTCTAAAACTTCGAAGTGGTGGCCGGTACTGAAGGGATTAGCAGCTAACTCATCTTTGATTCTTTGGTAGTTTTTGAGGAGGCGGGCTCCCTGCAGGTTTTTCCGGTGCTTCTTGATGAGGTGGCGTTCAATGATTTGATACATTGCGCTCACCACTAAAACGAAAAGCCTTTTGGAAGATTGGCCGTTGCCGAAGGTCGTAGATGGAACCGGTCAGGGGTGTAATGGCGAACGGGCGGAGAATGCTGCGTCGTTCAGAGTGGTTTTCGCCCGAAATCCGGTGCATCTCCGGGTGGGTAGCAAAGATCTTATCGATATATTGCTGGTCGACCTCTTTAGCGATCCCAGTCAGGGTAAAACCGACACTGGTCATGGTCTCGTCGCCGCGCAGGGCAGTAATAGAAATCTGCGGATGCGCCTTGAGTCGGTGATAAAAGGGCTTCTCAAAGGTCGTCGCAAAGATCAGCCGGTCGTTTTGACAGAGTTCAATGTCAGCGACGTTTGTCCGGGGATTGCCATCCTGGTCCACGGTCCCAAAGACAACGGACTGAAAGGCAGCGGGGATCAGGCTTAGAAATTCGTGATTAGAAAGTTGGTTAGTTAGTTTAGGGATGCTGCTACAATTAATCGCTCTTTCTTGTTATTTTATTTTTTACACGTATATAAGGTAGCATTTCATTTTATAGATGTCAAAAATAAAATAACATCTATAAAACGTGTTGACTTTAAAATTGCACGTGCTATTATAATTCGTGTAAATTACAAAACAACAAGTAAAGGAGATCATTAATTATGAAATATGCTGTAACTGCCGCAACCGGTAATTTTGGTCAAACCGCTGTTAAGGAACTGAACAAGTTGGTCGGCGTTGATAACGTTGTTGTAATCGCTCGAAACAGTGCAAAGGCGGTCAAGCTGTTTGCAGAAAACGAAGTCCGCACTGGTGACTACGAAGATCTGGCTTCGATGACGAAGGCTCTGGCCGGGATCGACCGCGTTCTCTTCATCTCTTCACAACCAGGCGGGAAAGTTGACCGGGCCACTGCTCAAGGTAACGTGGTAAAGGCAATGGTTGCTGATGATGTGAAGTTTGTCGCCTACGTCAGCTTCCCGAACGCTCAAGAGTCAACCACCCCATTGGCTACTGACCACCGCCTGACCGAAAACGCCATTAAGGAAGCGGGCATTGGCCATGCCTTCCTCCGTGACAACTGGTACCTGGAAAACGAAATTGGTTTCCTGCAAAGTGGGGCTGCTAACCAAGATGCGCTGTACTGGGCCAATAATAAGGCTGGTTGGGCACTCGAACGCGACTACGCAGAAGCAGCGGCTAAGGTTGTCGCTGGCAATGCCGCCCAGGAAGTCTACGAATTTGCTGGTCAGCCCCGGAGCTACGAAGAATTAGGAGCAGCCCTGAAGGAAGCCACTGGTAATGACTTTAAGGTTAAGCAAGTTTCTCATGATGAGTACGTCAAGGCGCTAGAGAGCAGCGGCCTTGATAACGCCACCGCAGAGTTGTTTGCTTCCTTCCAGGCGCCAATTGAATCTGGTGACCTGGCTGAAGGTAGTGACGACTTGGCAAAGGCCCTCGGGCGGCCGGTTACCCCGATTGTGGATGCCATTAAGGAAATCCTTGCACGTTAGAAAACAACAAGTTAAAATGATGGTATGAAATTCTCATACAAACTCAGCGATGCAGTGCATGTTTTAAGCTACTTATATATCTATCGTGATGGCGACCTGTCCAGTCGGGCAATCGCCAAGAGTGTTGAGTCGAACCCAAGTGTTGTTCGCCAATTGATGTCTGATTTGCGGGAAGCCGGAATTATTGAAACCAGGAAAGGAGCTGCGGCACCACGCCTGGCTAAGCAACCATCTGAGATTAGCCTGCGCGAGATTTATCTGGCAATCAATATGGACCACAACCTTCTCCACATTGACCCGAAAACCAACCCCCAATGTATTGTGGGGGGCAACATTCAGGATACCCTCAACGATTTCTATGGTCGGGTCCAGAAAACGGCATTTGATGAAATGGCAAAGATTACCCTGGCCGATATTATTGATGATGTCTTGACTAGGCAAGCTGCTAAGCAAAGTAAAAAGAGTTCAGTCTAGGGCTGAGCTCTTTTTAGCTTTAATAAGGATGATGTTAATCGCAACCTAAAAGCGACCCTAGTTTCCTGATTTGTTAGTCAGGAAGCTAGGGCCGCTTAGCTATTCTTGGGGGACGGGTTGCCAGCTATTAGCAATCGGCAGGTAGGAAACCTTGGCCCCATTCTTTTCAAGGGTATGCAGCAGTTTTTCTAATGTGTCACGTGAAATTACGGACGTCAGGCCACTCCAGTAGTGGGGACCAACCGTCTGCTGCTGGAAAAGATCTGGATAGTTAGAATTGGTTAGCGAACGATCCTCTTCCACGGTGATTAAATACCGCTGGGGAACAGTCGTTAAGGATTGGGCGGCTGCCGGCTTGCGGTAGTTGTTAAATTCACGACCGCAGTCTCCCTTCACGATATCATCGCCGGTAGCTAACAGGTCGCTCAGAATGCTGTTAGCGGTAGGCGCGGCACCAGCACCAGGGCCGGTGTAGGTGGTTTCGCCAAGGGCATCGCTTTGGACAGCGATCGCGTTTTGCACCCCGTTGACATGAGCAAGTGGTTCTGCAGCCGGGATCGCCGCCGGCCCAACTAAGGAGTAGAGCTGGTGCCCGGCTTCCTTAGCCACCGCCAGGAGCTTGATCTTCATTTTAAATTGTTTAGCACTAGCTAGCTGGGCAGGCGAAATTTTGGTAATCCCTCGGCGCGGAATATCGGCTAGCCTGAGAGATTGACCAAAGGCAAAGCGGCTAAGGATAATCAGCTTGTAGGTCGCGTCAATCCCCTGCACGTCGTTAGTGGGGTCCGCTTCCGCATAACCCAGCTCCTGAGCATTTTTGAGGGCCGTTGCATAATCCCTATCTTCCCGATCCATTGCGGTCAGAACATAGTTAGCGGTACCGTTGATAATGCCGGTAATCTGGCTGATTTTATCGGTTTCGAGACTGGAGGAGAGGACGCGGAGGATGGGGATGCCACCGGCCACGCTCGCTTCATAGAAGAAGTCAACTTTGGCTGTTTTAGCTAATCGCAGAATTTCTTCACCGGCGGTCGCGAGGAGGTCCTTGTTGGCGCTGATGATGGATTTGCCATTAAGGATTGCCTGACAGATAGCGACTTTAGCCGGTTCAATCGTTCCCATTGCTTCAATCACAATCTGAATTTCGGGATCATCGACCACATCGGTTACCTTCTCAGTGAGAATCGTCCCGGCAGGCAGGTCATCGTTTTGGTGACGGGTACGGTTGTGAACGGCGACGCTTTTGAGCTTAAAACGAAAATCCTGGGTCCGGGCGATCTTAGCTGCTTGCTTTTGCAGGAGGGTCACAACCCCCTTACCGACAGTGCCAAGCCCTAAAAGGCCGATTGTGATTGTTTCCATAGCAGGAGCTCCTTTCTAAATTTTGGCGAGTGCTTGATCAAGGTCCGCAATTAGGTCGTCAGCATTTTCGATCCCCACGGAAATCCGGATGAGGTCTGGGGTCACTCCGGCGGCCTTAAGCTGCTCTTCATTTAGCTGGGCGTGGGTCGTTGATGCGGGGTGGATAATCAGTGACTTGGCATCGGCAACGTTGGCGAGAAGCGAGAAGAGCTTGAGGTTGCTGATTAACTTCTTTCCAGCTTCCTCGCCGCCCTTAAGACCGAGGGTGAAGATCGAACCGACGCCCTTAGGGAAGTACTTATCGGCGAGCGGCTTATAAGGGCTATCCGGCAATTCGGGGTAGTTGATCCAGGCAACCTTAGGATGGTTGTTTAAGAAACTGACGATTTTGCGGGTATTGGCAACGTGGCGTTCGACCCGTAGTGATAATGATTCCAGACCTTGGAGAAGGAGGAAGGAGTTGAAGGGGCTGATTGTAGCCCCCAGGTCCCGCAGTGTTTCTGCTCGAACCTTAGTAGTGAAGGCGGCTCCCTTCAGGTCGGCAAAGACAATCCCATCGTACTGGTCATTTGGTTCGGTAAAGTCAGGGTATCTGCCGCTGGCCTGGTAATCGAACTTGCCATTTTCCACGATTACACCACCCATCGTTGTGCCGTGACCGCCGATAAACTTGGTGGCGGAGTGAATAACGACATCGGCGCCGTGGTCAAGCGGCTTGACGAGGTAAGGCGTCCCAAAGGTGTTATCAACGATCAGGAGAATACCGTGGTCGTGGGCAATCTTGGCGATTTTTTCGAAGTCAACCAGGTTGATCTGTGGATTCCCAATGCTTTCTACGTAAAGGGCCTTAGTATGCTCGTTAATTTCTTTGGCAAAGTTTTCGGGATCATCGGGGTCGACGAAGTGGGTTGTAATGCCAAGTTTCGGCAAGGTAACGGCGAAGAGGTCGTAGGTCCCACCGTATAAAGTGCTGGCGGCGACGATCTCGTCACCCTCGGCAGCGATGTTCAAAATGGCGGCAGTGATCGCGGCCGATCCCGTAGCGAGGGTAACGCCGGCAGTCCCGTGTTCCAAGGCGGCCACCCGCTTATCAACAACGTCTGTCGTAGGATTGGTTAAACGAGTGTAGATGTTGCCGGGTTCCTTAAGACTAAAACGGTCGGCGGCTTCCTTGGCATCCTTGAAGACGTAGGAGGTTGTTTGATAAATTGGCACAGCCCGGGAGCCGGTTTCGTCAACTGTCTGACCAGCGTGAACTTGGAGCGTTTCAAAATGGTAGTTATTGTTATTTTCTGTCATATTTAATACCTACTTTCTAGTTTGTGAGTGTGTTTAACCAGTTTTGATAGATTGAATGTGAGGCGGCTGGCCAGGAATAATTAATCTGGTCAGTTGCTTCGTTTTTAAAGTAGTGAAGTGGTACCTGAATTGTGCGCCGCTTTTTTTGATCGCGGTAGTATTCCTTGGCAAGGGTGTCGCAACTGTATTCCGGATGCCCAGTGATGTAAGTATGGTGGCGACGATGGGACCGGAGAAGCATTGGCCCGGCTTCTACGCTGTCGACAATTATCTTGAGGTCGCCAGGAAGGTGGTGCCGGTCAAGGATACTGGCGCTGTGACGGGATTGCGGCATCTTGATTAACCCTCCGGCACCCAGATTCAGTGAGAGGCGGGATGACGGATCGATGCTCGTGGCGGTAAAGATTCCGAAGAGCTTATTGCTGAGTGTGCGTTTGGAGATGTTGAAGTCAACGAACAGCCCCGCCTGTGCGGCCCAGCATTCGAAAAGGGTTTCGTGAACGTGGTGATTAGCCCAGGCGATGATGCGACAAAGTTCTGGCCAGTAATCAACCTGCTTAAAAGGAAGTTGCTCAACAGGCGCCCCGGTGATGATTAGGCCATCAAAGTGCCGGTCCTTAATCTGGTCAAAGTTAAGGTAGGTCTTTCGAATAATTCCCAATGGGGTGCCCTTGAAGTGGTGAGTGGCCGGATAAAGGAAGGTTAAGGTGACATCCGACGATAGGTGATTGAAGCGGCTGAGAAATTGCAACTCAGTAGTCAGTTTGGTAGGCATTAAGTTGAGCACCAATAATTGAAGAGGTGCGGTCTGCTGGTGATTTTGCCATTGCTTTTTAATTATTGCGAAGCCATTCTGTGCGTTTGCGGTCATCTTGCCATCTCCTTTCGATAAAATAAAAAAGCCTTCGTCTCGGTCCTATTACTAGGATTCCGGGACGAAGGCTTTCGCGGTACCACCCTGATTTGCTGCCAGCTCACACTGCCAGCCTTAATAAGTACTCACTATTTACACATAGTGAAGACCCGACAGGATACCGGTTGTCGACCGTTCCACCAGCCGCGACGACCAGGGGAATAACTCGGAGCTCATCTTCGTGCTAATAATTGGTACCTCCTCACACCAACCGGCGGCTCTCTGAAACGATATTAGCATTACTCTTCTCTTCAATGTCTAATCAAATTCTAATTGTTTGGTAGTTTATCACACTACTTTTTAATGTCAAGCGGTTAATCAGCTTTTTCAACAATTAAATAGCAAGCCTATATATTTTAATTGCGAACAATTTTCTCCTCACATTTCGCAAATAAGATTTTATATTATCAAAACACGAACTTATTTTGAAATAGAAGCGACTAAGTTAGTAAAATACGTTGACACTTTAAAAACAAAATAGTATATTGAAACCATAAAATAGCGAATGGAAATTTGCCATCGTGTATATATTGTTCGTGTTTTCAATTCAAAGGAGTCAACTGAGTGATGGAAAAGTTACTGTACACCGGTAAAGCAAAGCAAATGTGGCAAACGGACGATCCCGAAGTCCTACGGGTAGTCTACATGGATCAGGCAACCGCACTGAATGGTAAGAAGAAGGACCATTTCGCCGGCAAGGGGGCCGCTGCCAAGGGAATCTCGGACCTTGTCTTTAACTACCTGATTGAACACGGGATTGCGACCCACTTCATCAAGCAGTTGTCGCCAACCGAGGACCTGGTTAAGAAGTGCCAGATGTTTCCTCTGGAATTTGTTACCCGTAACGTGATTGCGGGTCACTTTGCCAGCCGTTACGGTCTGAAAGAAGGTAAGGTACTGGCGGAACCGGTCGAGGAAACCTTCTATAAGAGCGACGAACTCGACGATCCCTTCATCAACGAGTCCGCTACGATCGCCCTGGGCATTGCCAGTCATGCGGATCTGGAAAAAATGTGGAGCCTCTGCCGGGAGGTCAACGCCCTGCTCAAGCCGCTCTTTGAAAAGGCCGGGATTCAGCTGGTGGACTTCAAGCTCGAATTTGGCCGCCTCGCCGATGGTCAGATCGTCCTCGCTGATGAATTTTCCCCAGACAACTGCCGGTTATGGGATCTCAAGACTGACCAACACCTGGACAAGGATGTTTACCGGCGGAAGCTTGCGGACCTGACCAAGACCTACGACGAAGTATTGGATCGGCTGAAGGATGCCTTAGGAAAGGAGAACTAATCATGACAAACGTTCGGATTTTCGTAACCTACAAGCAATCAGTGTTTGACCCCCAGGGTGAGACGATCAAGGACGCCATCCACAGTTTGGGCCACGATGAGGTCACCGCGGTCAAGGTGGGGAAGTTCTTCGACGTTACCATTGATGCAACTGGGGACGCTGTTGATAAGACCGTCAAGGAGATCGCCGACCAGTTGCTGGTCAACTTCAACATGGAGACCTACCGCTACCAAGTACTGGAGGAAGCAGAATGAAAATCGCAGTAATTGTTTTTCCGGGTTCGAACTGTGACGTCGACCTGTATGAGGCTCTGGGCAGTGTCTGCGGCGCGGACGTCGAATATGTCTCCCACCACGAGCACAGTCTGGATGGCTTCGATGCAGTGATGCTGCCAGGGGGCTTTTCTTATGGTGACTACTTGCGCGCCGGGGCGATTGCCCGTTTTACCAACATCATGCCAGCTATTATCAAGATGGCAAATGAAGGGAAACCGGTCTTTGGCACCTGCAACGGGTTCCAGATCCTGACCGAAGCCGGACTGCTGCCGGGAGCACTGAAACGTAACGACAGCCAGCGCTTCGTCTGCAAGACCGTTCCGCTCGAAGTCGTCAACAACCAGACCCTTTTCACGAGCCAGTACCAGCCGCACGAACGGATCAACTTACCGATTGCTCATGCCGACGGGAGCTTTTACGCCGACCAAGCAACCTTGGATCAGCTGGAAGCTAACCACCAGGTCGTCTTTCGTTATGCAGAGGAGAATCCAAATGGTAGTTTGCGAAATATTGCTGGAATTACTAACCAGCGTGGCAACGTTCTGGGAATGATGCCGCATCCCGAACGCGCAGTTGAAGCAATCTTAGGAAATACGGATGGCTTACGGTTGTTCAAGTCACTGTTGGCCAATGGACGTGTGAAAGTGGGGGAATAAGCAATGGAGCAGGCAATGACGCCCGAAGAGATCAAAGAACAGAAGCCGTACTTGGACTGGAGCCTGAGCGAAAACGAATATAACTACATCAGTGAAAAGCTGCTCGGCCGGCTGCCGAACTACACCGAGACCGGTCTGTTTGCGGCGATGTGGAGTGAACACTGTTCCTACAAGAAATCCAAACCAGTTCTCCGCCTCTTTCCTAATAAGAGTGACCGGGTTATCCAGGGCCCTGGTGAGGGTGCCGGGGTCGTGGACATTGATGATGGCCAAGCTGTCGTCTTCAAGGCCGAGAGTCACAACCACCCAACCACGGTTGAACCCTACCAGGGTGCCGCAACCGGGGTCGGTGGCATCCTGCGGGACATCTTCAGCATGGGTGCCCGGCCGGTGGCATCACTCGATTCGCTACATTTCGGCGAGCTTGATGATTCGACCACTCGGATGAAGGTCGACGGTACGGTACGGGGCATTGGTGACTACGGTAACTGCATGGGAATCCCCACGATTGCCGGTGAGACCACCTTTGATCCTTGCTACCAGGGCAACGTACTCTGCAACGCGATGAGTGTCGGCCTGATGGACCAGAAGGATATCCAGCAAGGCAAGGCCGCCGGGGTCGGCAACGCCGTGATGTACGTCGGCGCCAAGACTGGTCGAGATGGCATTCACGGTGCAACCTTTGCCTCCGCCGACTTTAGTGACGAAAACGCCACCCAGCGTTCTGCCGTCCAAGTCGGTAATCCTTTCATGGAAAAGCTCCTGCTGGAAGCTTGCTTAGAGTTAATCACCAAGCATCCTGACTGGCTGGTCGGTATCCAGGACATGGGAGCCGCCGGAATTGTCTCTTCCAGTGCCGAGATGGCTTCGGAAGGGAAGAGTGGCATGGACCTCAACCTGGACCTGGTTCCACAACGGGAAACCGGGATGTCCGCCTACGAGATCATGCTGAGTGAGTCCCAAGAGCGGATGCTGCTGTGTGTTAATAAGGGCCACGAGGAGGATGTCAAGAAGATCTTTGACTTCTACGACCTCGATGCCGTCACGATCGGACGGATCACGGAGGGTCACCAATACGTCCTCCACCACGATGGTCAGGTGGTCTGCGACATTCCCGTTGCTAGCCTGACTGACGATGTCTTAGAAGAAGTCAGTGAGGAACGTAAACCGGCCCGGATCACGGCCGCTGAACAACAACCAGCCTGGCAACCACGGATTGATGATCCGGCCGCCACCTTGAAACAGCTGCTTGCACAGTCGACCATTGCTGACAAGAGTAGTTTCTACCAGCAGTATGATTCCCAAGTCCGGACCTCAACCGTAGTGGGTCCCGGGAGTGATGCCGGGGTTCTACGGGTGCGCGGTACTCACAAGGGCCTGGCAATGACCACCGACGGTAATGGCCGCTTTGTCTACCTCAATCCAGAGGTGGGTGGCCAAATGGCACTAGTGGAAGCCGCCGCTAATATCATTTCATCCGGTGCCCAGCCCCTGGCGATCACTGATTGCCTGAATTACGGTGATCCAAACGATCCGGAGATCTTCTGGGAGCTTCACCAGTCAGTAAAAGGAATGGCCGCGGCCTGCCGGACCTTCGATACGCCAGTAATTTCCGGGAACGTTTCCCTATACAACGAAAACAATGGCCAGGCTATTCATCCAACACCAATGGTCGGAATGGTTGGCCTGATTAAAAACATTGACCGGGTGGTCCCGAGCTTTGTCCAGCATGCTGGCGACCGGGTTTACCTGGTTGGCCAAACCCGTGACGATTACGCTGGCTCAGAGCTGCAAAAGATGCTGACGGGCGAGATCAGTGGGGTCGTTCAATCCTTTGACCTCGATCAGGTTCACGACTACATGACCCGCCTGCTGCACACGATGGAGAATGGTCACGTGGTCAGCTGTCACGACCTCAGTGAGGGTGGCCTTGGGGTGGCCTTAGCCGAGACCCTCTTTAAGACCGACCAGGGGATGAACCTGAATCTCCGTCACCTGACTAATGCCCAGCTGTTTAGCGAGACACCGGGGCGCTTCGTAGTGACGGTGCGGTCTGACCACGCAGCGGCGTTTGAACAGGATCTTGGCGACGCTGCCCAGCTAGTTGGGGAGGTTACCAATACCCACTGGTTGGAGGCCCACCTAGCTGACAGTGAGTTGAACCTTAACGTTGATGAATTGCAGAAGATCTGGGAGGAGGCAATCCCGTGCCAAATGAAGTCAAAGGACTAAATGAAGAATGTGGGGTCTTCGGCGTCTTCGGGGCACCGGATGCCGCCCAGCTGACTTACTACGGCCTCCATACTCTTCAGCACCGGGGACAAGAAGGCGCCGGGATCGTGTCGACTGATGGTGAAAACCTCTACCAGCACCGTGATCGCGGACTGCTGGCCCAGGTCTTCGCTGACCCGGCCGAACTCAAACGGTTGGTTGGTGATTCCGCCATCGGCCACGTCCGTTACGGTACCAGTGGTCATAACTCAATTGCCAACGTCCAGCCCTTCCTCTTCCGCTTCCATGACGGGGACATTGCCCTGGCCCACAACGGTAATCTGACCAACGCCGTTACCCTTCGTCGCCAATTAGAGGATGACGGAGCGGTCTTCCAATCCGACTCTGATACGGAAATCCTGATTCACCTGATCCGTAAGCATATCCGGGAAGGCTTCATTCCCGCCCTCAAGAAGAGCCTTAACCAGGTACACGGTGGTTTTGCCTTCCTGCTCCTGCAAAAGGACCGCTTGGTGGCGGCGCTGGATCCCAATGGCATTCGTCCCCTTTGCATTGGTCAACTAGAAAATGGGGCTTACGTGGTGGCCAGTGAAACCTGTGCCCTCGACATTGTCAACGCTACTTTTGTCCGTGACGTCCAACCGGGGGAGCTGATCGTGATCGATCGGGATGGCCTGCACATTGACCATTACACCACCGATACCCGCTTGGCAATCTGCTCGATGGAGTACATCTACTTTGCCCGGCCCGACTCCATCATCCACGGGGTAACGGTTCACAACGCCCGTAAGAAGATGGGCCGCCTACTGGCCCGCGAGCACCCGGTCGATGCTGACATGGTGATTGGGGTGCCGAACTCTTCGCTCTCCGCAGCCAGCGGATATGCCGAAGAGTCCGGCCTGCCCTACGAGATGGGGTTGATCAAGAGCCAGTACGTTGCGCGGACCTTCATTCAACCAACCCAGGCCCTTCGTGAGCAAGGGGTGCATATGAAACTCTCCGCTGTCCGCGGGGTCGTCAGTGGTAAACGAGTCGCCGTGGTTGACGACTCGATTGTCCGTGGGACGACCTCCAAGCAGATCGTCAAGATGCTCCGTGATGCTGGTGCTAAGGAAGTCCACCTGTTGATCTCCTCACCACCGTTCCGTTTCCCATGTTTCTACGGAATTGATATTTCGACCCGGTCAGAACTGATGGCGGCCCACTACTCGGTTGAGGAGATGCGCCAACAAATCGGTGCTGACAGCCTGAGCTTCCTGAGCGTTGATAGCCTGATCAAGGCCATCAGCGTTCCCGACGCTGGAAATGCTCCTGACGGCGGGTTAACGGTGGCCTACTTTACGGGGCAGTACCCAACGCCACTCTATGATTACGAGGCTGGCTACCTGAAGTCACTGAATGAACAGGAACTGCGTGCACAAAGGAGGCAGTGAGGATGAACCGATACCAAGAAGCGGGAGTCGACGTCAACGCGGGTTACGAGTTGGTCCGTCGCATCAAGGACGCCGTCAAGTCCACCGCCCGCCCGGGGATGATGACCGGGATCGGGAGCTTCGGCGGAATGTTCGACCTGGGTGCGTTACACGTGAAACATCCAGTGCTGGTTTCCGGCACCGATGGGGTGGGTACCAAGTTATTGCTCGCCCAACAGATGGATAAGCACGATACGATTGGCATCGATGTGGTGGCAATGTGTGTCAACGATGTCCTAGCCCAGGGTGCTGAGCCACTTTACTTCCTGGACTACATTGCCACTGGCCATAATGACCCGGCTAAGATGGCGGCGATCGTCCAGGGCGTGGCGGCTGGCTGTCGCGACGCCGGTGCTGCCCTGGTCGGTGGCGAGACCGCTGAGATGCCGGATATGTACGCCAAGGAAGAGTATGACTTGGCCGGGACCGTCACTGGGGTTGCCGAGAAGGATCATCTGCTGACGGCGGACTTACCTCAGAATGGTGACGTCCTGCTCGGTCTCCCATCCAGTGGTCTTCATTCCAATGGCTTTTCCCTGGTTCGACAGATTCTTTTTAAGGATCATGACGTTCATTTGACTGACCATCCTGCAGCACTGGGCGGTCAGTCAGTGGGCGACGTCCTGTTGACCCCGACCCGGATCTATGTTCGCCAGGCCTTGCCACTGGTACGAGCTGGTTTGGTCCACGGGATCAGTCATATTACCGGGGGCGGCCTGATCGAAAACGTTCCCCGGATGTTTGGCGACCAGCTCCAGGCGGAGATTGATAGTCAATCTTGGCCTAAATTGCCAATCTTCGAATACCTGAAGGATCTTGGCCAACTTGATCCAGCCGACTGTTTCCAAACCTTTAACATGGGGATTGGCCTGGTTCTGGCGGTGGCGCCGGGACAGGTTGCCACCGTTCAACAACGGCTACAAGCGGTTGATCAAGTAAGCTACCAAATTGGTCGCCTGCAACAGCGGCCCGAGAATGAAGCAAAGATTGTAATTAAGTGAGGCGTTTGAGATGAAAACCGCAATTTTAGCGTCTGGTAATGGGACCAATTTCGAAGTCCTAGCCAAACACTTCCAAGCAGGCGACCTGCCCGGTGAGCTGGCTTTGCTCTTTTGCAACCACCCGGACGCGCCGGTGATGGACCGAGCAAAGCGTCTGGGTGTGCCGGCAGTTAGCTTTACCGTCAAGTCCTGTGGTGGCAAGACGGCTTACGAAGAGAAGCTGTTAGCTGCCCTTCAGGAATACCAGATTGATTTTATCGCTCTGGCTGGCTACCTCCGGGTGGTGGGGCCGACGATCCTCGAGCACTATGACCACCGGATTGTCAACCTCCATCCCGCCTGGTTACCTGAATATCCGGGACTCCATTCAATTGAGCGGGCCTTTGCCGACCACCGCTCCCAAACTGGGGTGACGGTCCACTACATTGATGCCGGGTTGGACTCCGGCCCGATCATTGCCCAGTGCCACGTTCCGATCCTGGATACGGACACGGAGGAAAGTCTTGAGAGCCGGGTTCATGATACTGAACACCAGCTTTACCCATTAGCATTGAAACAAGCGTTGGTTGCATTGAATAAAAAGGAGAATTAACTCATGAAACGTGCATTGGTAAGTGTATCTGATAAGACGAACCTGGTTCCCTTTGTTAAAGGATTAGCCGCAAACGGCTACGAGATTGTTTCGACTGGTGGGACCAAGAAAGTGCTTGATGATGCTGGAATTTCAACGATCAGTATCGAAGATGTTACCCACTTCCCAGAGATTCTTGACGGCCGGGTTAAGACCCTGAACCCGTATGTTCACGGCGGATTACTAGCACGGCGTGAATTGCCGGAACACATGGCCACTCTGAAGAAGCTTAACATCACACCAATCGACCTGGTCTGCGTCAATCTCTATCCATTCAAGGAGACAATTGAGAAGCCCGGCGTCGAACTGGCCGATGCCATTGAGAACATTGATATCGGTGGCCCATCAATGGTGCGGTCCGCTGCTAAGAACTACCGCGACGTGACCGTGGTGGTTGATCAGAACGACTACGATACGGTGCTGGGTGAGATCAAGGATGGCGGCGACACCACCCTGGACACCCGGGCCAAATTAGCCGCCAAGGCCTTCCGTCACACCGCCGCTTACGATGCCCTGATTTCTCAGTACCTGACCAAGCAGGTTGGCCTGGAAGATCCTGAACAGCTTACGATGACCTGGGATCTGAAGGAAACGATGCGTTACGGGGAAAACTCGCACCAGAAGGCCTGGTTGTATGAGGATGCCCTGCCAAAGAGTTACTCCATCCTGAGTGCCAAGCAGCTGCACGGGAAGAAGCTTTCCTACAACAACATCAAGGATGCCGACGAAGCTTTGCGGTGCATCCGTGAGTTTGATGAACCAACCGTGGTCGCTATGAAGCACATGAACCCGTGTGGGATTGGCCGTGGTGAAACCCTTGAGCAGGCCTGGGACCGGGCTTACACCGCTGACTCCGTTTCGATCTTCGGTGGGGTAATCGCCCTTAACCGCCGGGTTGACCTGGCAACAGCGGAAAAGATGCACAAGATCTTCCTGGAGATTGTAATTGCCCCCGGCTTCGATGACGATGCCTACGCAATCCTGGCCAAGAAGAAGAACATCCGCCTGCTCAGTCTGGACTTCTCAAAGAAGGATGAACCAGCCCGCCACGAACTGGTCACCGTCATGGGTGGGGCCCTGATGCAGGAACAGGATACTTTGAAGGAGGACTACCACGACTGGAAGTGCGTCACTGACGTTCAGCCGACTGAGGAGCAACTCAAGAATCTGATGTTTGCTTGGAAGGCCGTCAAGCATGCTAAGTCCAACGCCATTGTTTTAGCCAACGACGAGCGGACCCTGGGTGTCGGTGAAGGACAACCAAACCGGATTGACTCTCTGAAGATCGCCGTCAAACATGCCGGTGACGCGATCGATGACCGGACTGTCATGGCCTCCGACGCCTTCTTCCCATTCGGTGACTGTGTCGAATATGCCGGTAAGCATGGCATTAAGGCCGTCGTTCAACCAGGTGGCTCAATTCGGGACCAGGAGTCAATCGACATGGCAAACAAGTATGGAATTGCGATGGTGACGACTGGTATTCGTCACTTCCGTCACTAAATTAAACTGGGGTGTCATAAATGGTAGAAGGAGTAAATGTACTAGTTGTTGGCGAGGGTGGTCGCGAGTTTGCCATTGCGCGCAAGCTTCAAGAAAGTCCTAAAGTTAAGCAGGTTTACTGTGCGCCTGGTAATGTGGGGATGCCATCAGTCGGCGTCCAGCCGGTGGGCATTGCCGAAACCGACTTTGCGGGTTTGATTCGTTTTGCTAAGGAGCACCAGGTGGCTTGGACTTTTGTGGGGCCCGAGGACTGCCTGGTTGACGGAATTGTCGATGATTTTCGGGCAGCGGGATTGCTGGCGTTTGGTCCGACTGCCCGGGCGGCCCAGCTAGAGGGCTCCAAAGACTATGCCCTTAATTTCATGAATAACTACGGTGTCCCAACTGCCCGGCACGCCTCCTACCGTGACCAGGCTAGTGCGATTGCCAACGTCGACCAGTTCGGTTTCCCGGTAGTAATCAAGGAAAACGGCCTCGCCGGGGGCAAGGGCGTGGTGATTGCTAAAGACAAAGAGACCGCTGTCCAGACAATTAAGGAGATGTTCGATCGTGGGCAGGCCCGACTGGTACTTGAAGAATGCCTGACGGGTCCTGAATACTCCATGTTTGTCCTCTTAAGCGATGACCAGTACCGGATTCTACCAATGGCCCAGGATCACAAGCGGGCCTATGATGATGATCGTGGCCCTAATACCGGTGGGATGGGGGCTTATAGTCCGCTGCCCCAGCTGAGTGCAGAGGATCGCCAAGCAATGATCGACCAGGTGGTGGTACCCACTGTCCATGGCCTGGTGGCAGGAAACTACCACTACCACGGGATCCTCTACATTGGTCTGATCATGACCTCCGATGGCCCTAAGGTGATCGAGTACAATGTTCGCCTGGGGGACCCGGAGACCCAGGTTATCCTACCGCGGCTGAAGACCGACCTCTTTGAACTGGTTGATGCAGCCATTCACGACCAACCCCTTCCAGAAGTTGAAGTTAATGCTGCTGCCTGCCTCGGTGTCGTGTTGGCTTCCAAGGGCTACCCGACTAATCCGCTGCATGGCCAATCACTTGGTCGCCTTCCTCAGGTGGCGGGGATTGACCTGGACTACGCCAACGTCACTGGTAGCTTAGATGACCTCCGGGGCAACGGCGGTCGTCTGTTAATGGTGCTGGCCCAAGCGGATAACCTCCAGGAAGCTCATGACCGGGTTTACAACTACCTGGCCAACCTGGATGAGCCGGACTGTTTCTACCGTCACGACATCGGTGCCAAAGCTGGCTTAAATTAATTATAAGAAGGCTCCCAACCGCTATTGGTAGGGGGCCTTTCTTGCTATAATTGGCTTGCTAAAAAAGAAACGAGGAGATGACGATGAGAAAAAACAATAACCGCCTGATTGGCCTGACAGTACTAGCTGTCGTGATCATGCATATTCTGGCCGAAAGCAACCTACTGGATTCCAGCTGGTCACGCATCTTGGACACGGCGGCTTCCCTGCTGGTTGTGATTGCCATTGCCTATATTGCCCTGGGCAAGCATGCTAATGTGAGCATTCTTAGCGGTTCCCGGCGCGAACTGACTGCCACTAGCCAGCAGATCAGCAGCGTAAACCTGCTGGGTGGCACCAAGATCTACCTTGGCCCCGGAGACGACCAGGTGGTGATCGATGCCAGTTTCATCAACATCATGGGCGGCGGCGATATTTATTTGCCGGCCGGCTGGCGGGTGGAAGATCATTCGCTGAAGCTGCTAGGTGGGGTGACCGATAAGCGAGGCACCCATGTTACCGGTCCGGCACCGACCGTGCGAGTGAGCGGCTTCCTTCTGTTCGGCGGGGTAACGATCAGGGAGCTTCCCCAGACGGCAATTAGTACGGTATCGTGATTGGATTCACGAAAAGCTAACATTTTGCGGGGCTGCCTATTGGCATTTATCGACGATTGGATTAAAATGATAAAGAAATGCAATTGCATGGTATTTTAAGAAGAAAGAGGTCAAAAACAATATGGCTAAATTAGTACTGATTCGTCACGGTCAAAGTGAATGGAACCTGGCTAACAAGTTCACTGGTTGGATCGATGTTGACTTGAGCGAAAAGGGTGTTGAACAAGCTAAGGAAGCTGGTAAGGCCCTTAAGGAACATGGTATCGAATTCGACTACGCTTACACTTCTGTTCTGAAGCGTGCCATCAAGACGTTACACTACGCTCTTGAAGAATGTGACCAACTTTGGATTCCTGAAACCAAGACTTGGCGTTTGAACGAACGTCACTATGGTGCCCTGCAAGGCCTTAACAAGAAGGCTACTGCTGAAAAGTACGGTGACGAACAAGTTCACAT
>CAMCCW010000003.1 GCA_945873395.1 uncultured Lactobacillus sp.
ATATAAAAAAATGAGTCCAGAATAGTAGTATGACCAAGTAACTAAGCAATCTAAGCAGGACGACTGGGAAGGGATTAAGAAGTTTACGGCCGTATTACCTGTTGTGAAAGATAAGGAATGAGTTCGGATGTTTATCTTGACGATTTAAGTATGACTAATCAACTTAACTAAAAGAATCGCTTAGATAACTGCCCAGTAGAACACAGACTTTTCCAAACCTACGCTGGAATAAGATTATACTCAGGAATGTCATAGTTGTTTATTATGAAGTGTAATTCAGGCCATAAAAATCATTTTTGATAATTTTAGAAGTAAGATTTTCCGTAAATCGTTTGACCATAATTAAATATGATTAGATCATCATATGTTAATTAAAGAAACAAATTTTATCTATTGATAAAGAAGCATTACTGATGAATAATAGTAAATTGTAGAATAAATAATCCAAATGCCATGATAGCAAGCTTTGCAAATCTTGCTGTTTACTAAAAAAGCCTTTTCAAATTAACGATAGGATGAATAAATTCATCCACAACATATAGGGGTCAAAATGTCAATACTTTCTATAGGTAGTATTTTGCGCTATGATAAGCACCGTTAACTTGAGAGGTGGAATTTGTATGAAGGTACAAATAATTAATGAAAAAGACTTGAACAACCTGACCAACTTGAAGGTTGTTAAACGTGATGGAACGGTAACTGACTTTTATGCTTACAAGATTGAATTAGTACTAAAGGAATTGCATGCTGACGAAGCAACGCGGCAGATGGTGGCGTTGACGCTTGTTGATGCGCTAGATAATGAATCAACTGTTGATGCTTCGCGGATTGCCGAATTGTTTGTGGCTGGTCTTAAGAAGGCTGACCACCCAGAATTAGCTAAGATCTACCAGGACTACCGGCGGCGTGATGAAGAGGCCTTTGCGGAAGCTACTAATCCGCAACACAAGCTGGAACAGCTCTTTGACCGGAATTCTCGTGTTGTTCATGAAAATGCCAATAAGGATAGTAAGGTCTTCAATACCCAACGGGACCTTGAAGCGGGGGTTGTTAGCCGGGCCCTTGGTTTACGGATGCTTCCAGGTATCGTTGCTAAGGCGCATCTTCGTGGTGATATTCACTGGCATGACCTTGACTATTCACCAGTTACTCCAGAGACCAATTGTTGTCTGATCGACTTCGATGAGATGTTCAAGCATGGCTTTAAGATCGGAAATGCCTGGGTATCTTCACCACGGTCAATTCAGACCGCCACAGCCCAGATGTCCCAAATCATCGCTAACGTGGCTTCTCTACAGTATGGTGGTTGCTCAGCTAACCGGATTGACCAATTGCTAGAACCATATGCTAAGCTGAACTACGAGAAGCACATGAAGGATGCTGAAAAATGGATTGCTCCGGATAAGCGGGAAGACTTTGCCCGGGCCAAGACCAAGAAGGATATCTATGATGCCATGCAGGCCCTGGAATATGAGATCAACACCCTCTATTCCAGTCAGGGTCAAACCCCATTCACAACCATTAACTTCGGTTTGGGAACCAGCTGGATTGCGCGGGAAATTCAACGGGCCATTCTCCAGATCCGGATCAAAGGTCTGGGTAAGGAACACCGGACTGCGATCTTCCCTAAGCTGATCTTTACCCTCAAGCGGGGGCTAAACCTCAACCCTGGTGATCCTAACTATGATATCAAGCAACTGGCCCTGGAGTGCTCCACCAAGCGGATGTACCCAGACCTGTTGATGTACGACAAGATCAAGGATATTACGGGAAGTTTCAAGACGCCAATGGGCTGCCGTTCCTTCCTGCAAGGATGGAAGGATCCTGAGACCGGTAAGGAAGTCAACTCTGGACGGATGAATCTCGGGGTAGTGACGGTCAATCTGCCACGGATCGCTCTGGAAGCTCACGGGGATAAGCAGCTCTTCTGGCAGATCTTCAAGGAAAAGATGCACATCTGCAAGATTGCCCTGGATTACCGGATCAAGCGGACCAAGGAAGCCAAGCCGGAAAACGCTCCTCTTCTTTATATGTATGGGGCATTCGGTAAGCGGCTGAAGAAGACTGACAGCGTTGATGAGGTCTTCAAGAACAGCCGGGCCACAGTTTCTCTGGGCTACATCGGTCTCTACGAAGTCTGCACGACCTTCTACGGGCCAAATTGGGAACACAATAAGGAAGCCCATGACTTCGCTGTTTCCATCACCAAGGCTATGCACGACCTCTGTGCTAAGTGGGAAGATGAGGAAGGCTACCACTTTAGTCTTTACTCCACGCCAGCCGAATCGCTGACGGATACTTTCTGCCAGGATGATATCAAGAAATTTGGCCGGATTGAAAACATTACGGACAAGGAATACTACACGAACAGTTTCCACTATGATGTTCGGAAGCACCCAACCCCGTTTGAAAAGCTCTCCTTTGAAGAGGACTTCCCTTACCAGGCGGCTGGTGGCTTCATCCACTACTGTGAATATCCGAACCTGCGCCAGAATCCTAAGGCCCTGGAGGCAGTTTGGGACTGGGCCTACGATCACGTTGGCTACCTCGGTACCAACACTGCCATTGACCAATGCTTCAAGTGTGGCTTCAAGGGTGAATTCGAGGCCACTGCTCGCGGCTTCAAGTGCCCACAGTGCGGCAACCATGATCCAGCAACCTGTGATGTGGTTAAGCGGACCTGTGGCTACCTCGGTAACCCACAACAACGGCCAATGGTTCACGGTCGGCATGAAGAAATCATTCACCGGGTTAAGCACATGAATCCAGGGATGATCGCTAACGCTGCCGAATTTGAAAAGAACCGGCAGATGGATGCGAAGGCCCACGCCAACATCACTGGTGACCAAATTTAACGATGATAAAGGGACCGCCACCACTACGGTCCTTTTTATATAGGAGGAAAAGAGAAAGATGCCAAAAGAACGAGCAACTCGATTGCCAAATAATCCTAAACCTAAGGAATGGCTGGCTAAGGACCATTCACTGCAATATATTGCGGACTACAAGCCCTTTAACTTTGTGGATGGGGAGGGGGTCCGGTGCAGTATCTACGTCAGTGGCTGCCTCTTCAACTGTCCCGGCTGCTACAATAAGGCTGCCCAGAACTTCCACTATGGACAACCATATACAAAAGAGCTAGAAGACCAGATCATGGAGGATCTCTCCCAAAGCTACGTTCAAGGACTGACACTGCTGGGTGGAGAACCCTTCTTAAATACCCAGGTATGCTTGAAGTTGGTTCATCGCCTGCGTAAGGAATTTGGGCATACAAAGGACATCTGGGTTTGGTCTGGTTATACCTGGGAAGAATTGCAACAGGAGTCGGCTGACAAGCTAGAACTCCTGCATAATCTGGATATTCTGGTTGATGGGCGTTTCCTGTTAGCTAAGAAGGACCTGACTCTCCAGTTCCGGGGAAGTTCCAACCAACGGATTATCGATGTCCCTAAGTCCCTCGCTGCCGGTAAGGTCGTTATCTGGGACAAGCTTGTTCACTAGGGGAGAAGAAAATGGCAGATTTAAATAGTGCAATTTGGCAACAGGAGCCTGGCTGGCTACAGAAGAAACGCCAGCTGGCAACGATGTTACGCGCTCGTTTTCCGCAGCAAGATAACCAGACCGACTGGCTAGGAGCATGGCAAGATGAACAAGCTAAGTCCAGGCACTCGACGGGGTTGATTACCCATAGTGGCGATTACATTGCTCAGCCTCTCAGTCAGGCCGTCAATGAATACTCTGAAATGCTACAGGAGAACCTGATGGAGAAGGCGATCTTTTGGCAGGATGGTCAGTTAAATGCTGCCCATCTTGCTAGGATTGATAGTGGCCAGTTCATCTATGTGCCAAATGAAACTACGCTGACGGTTCCCATTGCGTTCGCGCCGACCCTGGATGGGGAGAATCCCCATAATGTGATTATTGTGGGTGCTGGTAGTCGGGTAACGATCCAGGAGACCACTCAAATAACAAATACCGGAGCAGTGTATGCTGGAACTGAACTTCTGGTGGGGAACGGCGCAACGGTTACTTATCGTCAATTTAACCATTTCGCAGGCAAGCGCGCCCTACAGGCGGTCCATATTTACCAGGCGCAAGGGTCACAGGTTCACCTCGAGTATGGTCAGGCGAGTGCGACGGACCTGACGACGAGTCTGTACAGCTTTCTTGATGGTCGGCAGACCCAGTGGACAGCCGATGTTGCCTTAAGGGTACCAGGAGAAGCCCACTACGAATGCCGGCCGGTCCTTGATGGTTACGGACAAGGAACCGCTGGCCATCTCCACCTCTGGGGGCAATCAACCACCCCGGCGGACCTTCAGCTTGACCACCTCAAGACTGGCTCTGGGGAACCACTAGCGATTACCGAACAATTGAAACGCTTGGCGCCGGAAAATGCGATCGCTGACGCTCTTCCTGCGGCTAGTTGGTTAAAAAATAAGTTTGAGTATGCCTAAAACATGTTACGTCCTTGTTACAAAGAAGCTATTTTTTCGCTAAAAGAAGCCGATTCAATCTTTTAATTGATTAAATCGACTTCTTTTTTGTCACTAATATTACAAATTATCAGAATAAGACGGATAGGGGTAAAAGCCTATCATAACAACGTTTAGCATCTTAAAATGAGAAAAAATGGGTGGAATTGTTACAAGTTATTACGTTAATGGGGGAATTTGTTATTCCTGAGTAACTCGCCTGTAATTTACGGAGTGTATAGTATAAACCGTTGATTGATATGAGCGATCAACATTCCAACAAAGATAATAAAAATTAAAAACTAATAGAACTAAAAAGGATGGGATTGAATCTTTATGAAGTTATCTAAACACATCGCTAAAATTACTGCCGCTGTCGCTGGTGCTGTTGCGCTGGGAACTATCGCAACTGCTACTACCGCTAACGCCGACTCAATTTACACGGTGCAAAGTGGTGATACTTTATCAGGAATCTCCTACAAGTTCGGTCACGACCTGAGCTTCGTTGATACGCTGGCATCCACTAACCAAATCGCTAACAAGGACCTGATCTATGTTGGCCAAAAGCTGGTTATCAAGGATAACGGTGAAGTTGCTCCAGCAACCCAAGCAGAAGTTGCTACTCTTCCTAGTGCAACCCCTGAATCTGCTTCTGCTGCTGAGAACTCAGCCGCTACTAGCCAAGCTGTCGCTAGCCAAGCAACTAGTGCTGCTAGTCAATCTGCTACTACTCAAGCAACGGTTGCTGCTACTAGTGCTACCCAAGCACAACCTTCAGCTGCACAAACTGCAACTACGACTACCCAGGTACGGACTGCCGCTGCTACCAACACTGCCAATGTAAACTACACTTCCAGCGTTTCCGGTAACGATGCTGCTGCTAAGGCATGGATCGCTGCTCGTGAATCTGGTGGTAGCTACACTGCCCGGAACGGTCAATACGTTGGTAAGTACCAATTATCTGCATCTTACCTGAACGGTGACTACTCCGCTGCTAACCAAGAACGGGTTGCTGACCAATACGTTGCCAGCCGTTACGGTTCTTGGTCTGGTGCCCAAGCCTTCTGGCAATCACATGGTTGGTACTAAAATCAACTTTAATAACTAAATTTCAAAGAATCATGGTGGATTACCGCCATGGTTCTTTTTTGCTATAGTCCTTACCAATTAGTAAGTTACTTACAATAAAGTGGCTACTTGTTGACTGCCTTGTACTAATTTATAGTAGATAGTGAAGAAATAAACAAAAGGAGTGCATGACTATGGCTAATCTAAATGACACATTGACGTTCCGGCACGGGGCAACGGTGGCAAACCGCTTTGTTCAGCCACCAATGCTGACCAACAGTGGTGAGGATGGTTACGCAACAACGGATACCATCAACTACTATAACGCTCACGCCAAGTCTGGTGGACTGATTATTACGGAGTACATGTACGTTACCGAGAACGGTGGCCCAGCCCTGACTTGGAAGCGGGGTCGCGAACAGCTGGCGGTCTACGATGACAAGTTCATTCCCCAGCTCAAGAAGGTTGCCCAGGCGATGAAGCACGATGGCAATAAGGCGATTATGCAGATTGCCCACACTGGTCGTGAGGCCAATTACCGGGCGATGGAGGGCAAGAAGGTCTACGCTCCAACCGGCCTTGAGGATGGCATGGACTTCCCATTCCTACCATACAAGGTGCATTCACTGTCCGATGATCAGATCAAGGAGATCATTGCCGGATTTGGCCAGGCTACGAAGCGGGCAATTGCGGCTGGTTTTGATGGTGTTGAGATCCACGGTGCTAACCATTACCTGATTCAGCAGTTTGTTTCGGCTTACTCCAACCGGCGGACTGACCACTGGGGCGGTTCCGTTGAGAAGCGGATGAACTTCCCATTGGCAGTGGTCAAAGCGGTGATGGATGTTGTTAAGAAGGAAGCACCAAAGGACTTTATTGTCGGCTACCGGATTTCTCCGGAAGAGATCCATGGAAAAAACGTCGGTTACACCTGGCATGAATCCACGCACCTGATCGATACGATCACCAAGAACTACGACTTAGACTACATTCACCTCTCCATGCCGCATTACAATGCCAAGCCAGGAGATGTTATGCTTCTCGATACTGATAAGGCGGATGCTAGCTTCAAGGATTCTCAGAAGCCATTTGCCACGCTCTTCAAGCCATACTTGAACGGTGCCAAGGAAATTATCGTCGGCGGCATCAACAACCGTGCAAAGGCAGAGGATGCCTTGTCCTTAGCTGACCTGGTTGCCGTCGGACGGGAAACCATCATTGATCCACTCTTTGCTGAGAAGATTCTGAACGGTGAGGATGACCAGGTTATTGATGAGATCACCGTTGATCAGGTTAAGAAGAACCATATGACCCAAGGACTGATTGATACTTATTCTGGTCCAGCCGCAGGGATTCCACTTCCCGGTGCAGAGAACATTAAGTCCTTGCATCAGGGCTTCGGTGGCTGGAGCGAAATGAAGTACCCTAAGAATGACGAGACTAAGTAGTCCTAATTAAAACGGATGCCCAGCAGATATTGTATAATGATAGAAACAATATAGAATGGCTGTGTGTGGCATGGAAAAACGAAATTACTTTTTGGGTTGTAACTACATTATTGAGATGGTTAGTGGTAAATGGAAACCATCGATTATTTGTTCACTTGGCTTAGCACCTAAGCGTTTTGGAGAACTGCGTCGTTACCTACTGAATCTCTATGGAACTGCACCTGCGGAGAAGGTCCTAAGCCAGCAGCTCCATCAACTGATCGATGAACAAATTGTTAAGCGAACCAATTACAGCACCATCCCACCTAAGGTTGTATACTCACTGACGGATCGGGGAAAGCAACTTAAGGGCCTGCTGATTCAGATGACTGAATTTGCTGAAAGTATCCAAGACGACTCGGTTAGCTTTGAGTACAGTTCTGCTGTGATGAAGGGAGAAGCCAAGGCCACCCATCAGAAGAAATAAGATACCTAAAGTAAAAGGTAATCAGGAAGGGAAACTTCCTGGTTGCTTTTTACTTTGTGGAAGTATTTGATCAATAATATTGCCCAGCGGGGAGTGAGGCTATATAATCATAGCAATTCAACAGCATGATCATGAGAAAGGGTGAATGAGATGTTAGATACGGCAATCTTTGCGGGCGGTTGTTTTTGGTGCATGGTTAAGCCATTTGACACCTATCCCGGAATTAAAAAGGTGGAGTCCGGCTATACCGGCGGCCACGTTGCCAATCCCACCTATGAACAGGTGAAAACAGGAACCACCGGCCATACGGAGGCAGTCCGAATCACCTTCGATCCTGATGTGGTCTCCTATGCGGACCTGGTGGAGATCTACTGGCACCAGACGGACCCAACCGACGCGATGGGGCAGTTTCAGGACCGGGGCGATAATTACCGACCGGTGATCTTCGTCAAAAATGACGAGCAACGACAAATTGCCGAACATTCTAAGCAACGACTGGCAGCTAGTGGGCAGTTCGATCAGCCGATCGTCACCCAGATTGAAGATGCTCAGCCCTTCTACCTAGCAGAAGATTATCATCAACAATTTTATAAGAAAAACCCGGCGCGATTTGCAATGGAAGAAGCAGGTGGTCGTGAGCAATTCAAGCGCGACCATTGGCAGAAATAAAAAATCCCTGGACCATCATTTTGGTGATCCAGGGATTTCACTATTTTAAATACTAGTTGTTCATCAGAACATCAAGCAGTTCTTGAGCGGATTCCTTGAGGGCATCCTTGGACTTATCGTTGCCCAGGTGAGTGTAAATTTCACCGACGTAAACGCCGTCGTTAAAGAGGTTGTTGAAGACCTTGTCAATAATTGGCTGGGTCTTCTCTTGCTCTTGAACGGGGCCGAATGGGTTGGCAAAGAAGGTGGAACTCATACCGACCTCATCAGTAGTACCTAAGGCCTTCCGCTTACCAGCGATGAAGACCTTCTTAGCATCTTCTTCAGTGTCGAAGCGGTGAATTCCAACTTCATCACTGTAGTTGTTAGCGTAGAGCCACATGTCAACAGGATGGTGTTCGACAACGTGCTCGTAGGTGTCAGCTGGGATGATAACCCGGGCGTTTTGCCGTTCAGGATTGAGGTAGACACCACGGTCCATGTTGTTAAAGGCGACCGCACTAGATAGATCATCGAGCCGGACGAAGGCACCAGTTTCGGTCCCTTGGGCGTAGAGCTTGCCGTCGTCACCGATGGTAAAGCTTCCCATGTCATCGAAGATCGTTTCCATGTCGACAATCTTGTCATCGGCGATTTCCTGTAATGCTTCAATTGATTCGGACTTCCCGGCACCGGAGTCACCGAAGAAGACGACATTCTTTTCCTTACCATTAGTGAAGCGGATCTTCAGCATGGAGCCGTGAATTGGCAGACGGCCGTTGTTGATCTGGTGCAGGTTGTGCAGGGTCAGGCACATCTTCTTCATGTAACCGAAGTAAGTGGTCTTGTCTGTGTATGGTACTTCACCGACCCAGATCTTGTTCTTCTTGTCGAGGTAGTAGTGAGAAACCATGCCTTCAGTCTTCTTCAAACCGAAGAGAAGGATCAGGTCAGGCTTTTGACCTTCAACCTCGTCTGGGGATGCCAGTTCAAACAGGTTAGAAAGAGCAATCCCGTTGACCAGATAGTCAACATTGAAGTAGATGTAGGCGAGACTCTCACCAATCTTAGCAGGGTAGCAGTACCACTGACCCTTTTGACCGTGGAAACGCTTGATTGGGTTTTCTTCAACTGCGGAGAAGACCCCTTCACGCTTGTTACTCTTGGTGTGCATCATCATAGGTGGACGAAGCATGACCGTGTTGATAAAGTCAATATCACGGAGTTCTTCGTAGCCCTCTGGAATTGGCCAGTCATGTGGTTGGACCAACATGGAAGCGTTAGTAGCAGCGTTGACCTGCCGGTAAGTCCGGTTGGTGAACCCTTGCAGCTTCTCTTCGATTACCCGGTAGAGCTTCCGAACAAGCTCGTTCAGGTGGGTATCGATTGACTTGAATTCATTACCGGCGATCTTACTGTTGCTGTAGTTAATAACAGAAACCCGCAGCAAGGAACGGTAGAATGAGTAAAGTGCTTCGATACTTGCTAAAATTTCTTTTGGATCATAGTTATCGTAAGCACTACCGTCGTTGACTAAGATCTTCTTGAGAACTTCGACGTATTCTTCAGGTGTAGCATTATCAAATGCATCATCATCATAGTCTGGATTGCGTGAGCCCAGGTAAAGCTTGACGATATCAAGCAGTTCATCACTGTTGATCAATGAGTAGATATCATTATAATAGGCTTCACTAAGGTTAAGCGTCGCAACGCCCCGGTCAAGGTTGACATAGAGGGCATTGGTTTGAATCTTTTGACTGTTTTCCGTCATCTGTACCATCAATCCTTTCATCTATACCTTGTCACCTATTATAGTTTATTTTTAGAGTAAAATGAAAATAAAATTAAAAAATATTAGAATAATTTCTAGTTAATGATGAATTATCGTTCGGCAAAATTGTGCTAGAATGTTAGTATTACCACAATGTAAGGGGTTAAACTATGGAAATTAAGTGTAATGATACGCTGGCGGTTTCACTCCACCGGGTTTTTAATGCAGATTTAAATGAACACGGAACGGTCTTTGGCGGACAGATTTTGAAATTGGTTGATGGCGAGGCCTCGGTAGCAGCGATGCGGGTGACCCGGTCAGTCGTTGTTACGGCGGCAATGGACCATGTTCAATTTTTGCGGCCCTTCAAGCTTCAGGATTCTATGTGTATGGAAGCTTATGTCACTGGGGTTGGTCGGCGCTCACTTGAAGTATTCGTTAAGGTGATTGGGGAACACCTAATGACTGGTGAACGCTTTCTCGGCTTTACCTGTTTTATGACCTACGTGATTCAGGATCCTAATAAACAAATTAAATATGACCGGGTTATCCCGCAAACGCCGGAGCAGGAAGCAATGATTGCTGGATACCAGACCCGGCGCCTTCACCGTAAGGAAAATCGTCAACGGCAGAAGATCATTTTGAATTCTATTAATATAGATAAGCCATGGTAAAACGTTATATTACAGCGGCTTTACAGATATGACGGAAAATGATAACTCCTGGTAACCCGTCCGTAACGACAATCGTGTATAGTATAAAGCATCAAAGCGATCAGCCTTGCTGGTCACAATACTAAAGTACAAAGGATGGATTGATTTTTAATGAAGTTATCTAAGAAAGCCGCCAAGATTACAGCAGCCATTGCCGGTGCCGTTGCACTAGGAACTGTTGCTACTGCAACTACTGCCAACGCCGACTCTATTTACACGGTGCAAGCAGGTGACACCCTTTCTGGAATTTCTTACAAATTAGGCCATGATTTAACATTCGTTGATACGCTGGCTTCCAACAACCAAATTGCTGACAAGAACGTCATCTACGTTGGTCAGAAGTTAGTGATTAAGGACGATGGAGAAGTTGCTCCTGCAACTGCCCAACAAGTAGCAACGCTGCCAGCTGCAACTAGTCAAAACACTACGGGTCAAACCCAGACTAGTCAGGCACCGGCTCAACAAACTGCTACTGCTACGACTACCAACTACAACTCTGGCGTATCTGGTAACGATGCTGCTGCCAAGGCATGGATCGCCGGTCGCGAATCTGGTGGTAACTACGGTGCTCGGAACGGTCAATACGTTGGTAAGTACCAATTATCCGCATCTTACCTGAACGGTGACTACTCCGCTGCTAACCAAGAACGGGTCGCTGACCAATACGTTGCTAACCGTTACGGTTCTTGGTCTGCCGCTCAGGCCTTCTGGCAATCACATGGTTGGTACTAAAATAATAGTTAAACAGTAATGTTTATGCCGTCTCAGTCAAGTGAGGCGGCTTTTTTGTTGATTATATATGATTAAATTTTCATATAAAAATAAATATTTAAAATTTTTTTGCTGTGGATAACTAAAAAGACAACATGTAAAACCCTTGGGAGAGTAAGAGTTTAGCAATTGATCAATATTGGTTAAATAAAAATTAGCACTCAATGACGATAAGTGCTAATTAACTATTGTATTTTCAATTGGGAGGATTAAGATAATAAGTGTAATCAAGATCAAGGTAATCAGAAAGGAAGAATCAATTATGGCTAATGAAATTCAACGTCGTGGTAACTTATTTGATAACTTGATGAACATGCGTGATTGGATGAATGATGATTTCTTCTCTGACTTAACACCAGCAGCTGATCACATGAAGACTGATGTCGCTGAAGACGATAAGGCTTACCAAGTTAAGATTGATATGCCAGGCTTTGACAAGAAGGATATCCACATCAACTATGCTAACAACATTCTGTCTGTCACTGGTCACCGGGACACCTTCTCCGATGAGAGTGATAAGAAGGGTAACATTTTGCACAGTGAACGGCGTTACGGTCAGATGAGTCGTCAATACCGTCTCCCAGATGTTGATCGTTCTAAGGTTTCTGCCCACTATGAGAACGGGGTATTGACTCTTGAATTGCCAAAGATGCAGGCTAGTGACGAAAACGATAGCCGGATTGACATCGACTAATTTCCAAATCCACATCCATAAATACCCAAAAGGGGTTGTCCAATTGCTGGACAACCCCTTTTTATGATAAAGAAGGTACCGTCGATTGGCGATACCTTCTTTTGCAATTAGTTAGAATGCTTGAATAACGTGCATGATCCCGAAGACCATCAACATTGCTGATACCAGCCAGACAATTGTCATGGCAGAGAGCATCGGACTGAAGAGAAGGATGATCCCTAAGATAATGCTGATAACCCCAAGGATAACCAGCCAGGTGGCGTAACCACGGTGGAAGGCCTTAAACAGACCGGCTGCCTTGATTTCCATGATGGAATCGATGATGAACCAGATGGCGAACAGGATGGCTATGTAGAGAGCACCAAAGTTTGGGTAGACCAAGACAATGATCCCTAGAATGATATCTAAAATAGCTGCAAAGATGATCCATCCTGAGCTTTCGCCGAGGGTCCGGTTAACAAACTGCCGGAACCACAGCTCATAGATTCCCCGCAAAATGAAGGCAATCCCCACTAGAATTGTTAAAAAGTGCAACGTCTTATCTGGGTGCATGAATGATGCCAATCCTGCCAGGATGAACAGGATCCCGACAATCAGACTGAACCAGTCAAATCCCCGCTTTTGTTCAGTAAACATGACAAAAACTCCTTTCTAGTAAAGTATTTGTTATCATCATAGTTCAATTGAACAGGTGAAACAATAACCTTTATAATCAAAAAGCCCAGTAGCGGGATAGTCGTCGCGCTACTGGGTATTTGATCAGGGGTTTTCCTTGATGCCGTGAGGGAAGTCCTTGTTGATTTCCCGCAGGATTGGCAGAAGATAATTAACATATTGATGATAGGCATCGATTGGCTTTAGGTTACCGTCGTTAGCCTTCATCAGGGCGATTGCAATATCGTGTGCCCGCTGTTCGTTTGAAATCATTCTCATCACCTCAAATACTTAGTGTAACAAATCTAGTGCTGAATGATCATAAATCGTCGCAAAAATTTTTGCCAGCCATTTTGATATAGGATCAGCATCAGTGAAAAGCCAATTACTGCTCCCAAGGTGTTGGTAATTAGGTCGTCGATGTCGGCGAGGCGTTGCAGGTTGAGAAAGTAATCCCAGATGAATTGGTTGCATTCGATGAAGAGGCTGAAGCAAAAACCATATAGGATGGCACGCTCAAAGGCCGTCCGGTAGTTGAAGAGGAAGATGTAGACTCCTAAAGGAAAGGTCATCACGATGTTTAGGAGAAATTCAATACTGAATCCTTGGAAGGGGATGGCGTTGTAAGGAATGCCATGGAAGTGGAAGAGGATCTTTTGGGCCGACGGAACATCGACATGGGCGGGGGTCAGGCATAGCCACATCACTGCAGTAATATAAATGAGAAATGAGATCGTAGTGAGCCGCTCGCCCCAACTGGAATAGCGTTGCCAGCTTCGGGTATGGAAAAATATCAACAGTATAAAGCAAAAGTAGACAATAAAAGGAAGATAAGCACGCAAAAGAAAAATGCTCCTAACTGAAAAAAGTGTTATACAATATAGTTTCGATAGTTCGTTATTATATCTCAAGGTGGGCCAAATTTGTAGCCAGCGGCCCACTTTAATATTGGAGGAATTAAAAATGGAAAAGAAGCAGCAGATGAATCGGCGTCTTAAAAGCCGACACATCGAGCTGATGGCCCTCGGGGGAACGATCGGGACTGGTCTGTTCCTGGGGTCAGGAAAAGCCATTCGGGAGGCCGGACCGGCGATCCTGTTGGCCTACCTAATCACCGGGATTATCTGTTTTGGTATCATGCGAGCGTTAGGTGAGCTTCTGCTATCAAATCTGCACTACCGGTCATTCATGGAGGCCATTCGGGATTACCTGGGTCCCCGGGTGAGTTTTGTGGCCGGATGGGCTTATTGGGCTTGTTGGTTAGCACTGGCCATGGCCGAAATCACGGCGGTGGGGTTGTACATCCAAATCTGGTTGCCCCATGTTCCTCAGTGGATTCCCGGTGTAATTACGCTGGTTATCTTCCTATGTCTGAACCTGATCACCGTGAATGTGTTCGGGGAGATTGAGTTCTGGTTTGCCTTGATCAAGATTCTGGCGATTGTCATTCTGGTGGTGGTTGGAATCCTGATGATGGTCCTTCATTTTAAGACGGCCGATGGCTATGTAGCCTCGCCGCTGAACCTGGTCCGTTACAATGGTTTCTTTGCGACGGGGCTGGGCGGATTTGCCCGCTCCTTCCAGATGGTCGTTTTTGCCTTTGTCGGTATTGAAATGGTGGGTGTCACCGCGGCGGAGGCCGAGAATCCGCGGAAAGTGATTCCACGAGCAATTAATGGAATCCCTATTCGAATCTTGCTCTTCTACATTGGTGCCTTAGCAGTGATCATGTGCATCTATCCGTGGGACCACTTGTCGCCAAACAACAGTCCCTTTGTCCTGGTTTTCCGGGATGCGGGACTGCGTGGGGCAGCTAGCATTGTCAACTTCGTGGTCATCACGGCGGCGGCCTCGGCTTGCAACAGCTCGATTTATACAACGGGACGGATGTTGGCCGAGTTGACTTCCAATGCTCACCGACCAGCCATTCAACGGATTAGTCACCTATCCAAGCGGGCGGTACCAGCCCGAGCCGTTGTGATTTCGTCACTGGTCATCGGGCTAGCTGCAATCCTGAACCTGGTGATGCCCGGTGAGGTCTTCACCTTTATCTCCAGCATTGCCACCACCAGCTTCCTCTTTATCTGGGCGGCCATTATCTTCGCCCACCTGCGCTACATTCGTCTTCATCCGGATGAACGGACATTCAAGATGCCGGGGGCGCCGGTGACGGACTACCTGGTCCTAGCATTCTTAGCCTTTGTCATGGTGGTCCTATGTCTGGAGCGCCAAACGCTCGAAGCCCTAATCTTGACCCTAGTCTGGTTTGCGATCCTCAGTGTTGCTTCGCTGAGCCAGCCGAAATATAATCCCACAAATAAGTAAACTAAATAACGGTCCAGCATTTTGCAATTGAAGTGCTGGACCGTTTTGAATTTAATGGTTATGTAAATGTAGCTTGCGTTGACAATCAGGACAGATCCCGTGGACCTCGATGTGGCAGCCTGTGACCAGGTAACCTGTCTTCTCCCGTGACATCGCCTGCAGTTCCTTCGTAATTTCTGAAAAATGTTCATCAAAGACATCGGAAATTTTGCCACAATTATCACAGACGACGTGGTAATGGGGGTGCCCAAAGTAATCGTAGTGGGTACTGCCGTCGCCGTTCTTTAGCTCGATAACGAGGTTGTAATCAACGAATAGCTTCAGGGTATTGTAGACGGTTGCCATGCTGATGTTATCAACGTTGTCCTTGAGGTCGTCATAGATCATCTCCACGCTGGGGTGGGTATGGTGGTTGATCAGGTATTCTAAGATCAGTTTCCGTTGGGGGGTGAGCCGAACCTTGTTAGCACGTAGAATCGAAATGGCGTGATCAAATTCAGCCTCTGCCATGAACATCTCTCCTTTCTTACAACAGTTATAAATTAACAATATTATATCATTTACAATCGTGAAAGCAAAATATATAATGTTCGTTGGCTAGTTAATAATTGTTCTAAAGAAGGATGATAAGAAAATGGAGAAGAGTATTGATCAAAACGGTCGCCCGTACAGCCGCTTTTGGTTCATTTTTACCTTGTTAGTCGGGACGTTTACCATGTCGATTAGCCAATCGTCATTGTCAACCGCGTACCCAACCTTGATGCGAGCTTTCGGTATTTCTGCCTCGACCGTGCAATGGTTAACGACGGGGTTCATGCTCGTCATGTGTGTCAGTATGCCAATCAGTCCCTGGATGCTGAACAACCTCAATTTCAAGACCATGTTCATGGGGGCATTAGCACTGTTTGATGTTGGGTCATTGATGATCATTCTGACTCCAGCGAGTTGGGGCGTCAGTGGTTTCTGGTTCATGATGATTGGTCGGGCAATGGAGGCCTTTGCGGTGGGCGTCCTGTTCCCATCCTATCAGTCTGTCCTGCTGGAGATTACACCGAAAGAGAAGCGGGGAACGGTCATGGGAGTGGCCGGCCTGGTTATGGGTTCGGCCCTCGCCTGTGGTCCGATTGTCTCCGGGATTGTACTGAAGTTCTTCGATTGGAAGAGTCTGTTTGTCCTCTTCATGCTCGTGATCACCGTGATCATCATAATGGCCGGGACCGGCTTAATCCGTGACGTTATGACTCGCCATACCAGTAGTCTTGACTGGCTTTCAGTGATTCTGTCAATTGGCTTGATTGGGGTCATGTACGTGGTAAACCTCATTGGTAAGCGAGATGTCAACTGGTTATCTGCCTTTGTGATCCTACTGGTCAGTGTAGCCGCCATTGTAGCTTTCTGTTATCGGCAGCTCCATCTCAAACAACCACTGTTGGAACTGCGAGTGATGAAGACTTTTAACTACGACCTGGCAATCCTTTTGACGTCCATTTCATACATTGCCCTGATCGTCACCACGATTATCTTTCCCTTGTACTATCAGGGAGTACTGCATGTCAGTCCCTTTGTTTCGGGGATGTCCCTGGTTCCCGGAGCGGTCTTCTTGAGCATTCTGAATCCGCTGACCGGGACGTTGGCGGATAAGATTGGCTTCAAACCGACAATGATTGTGGGGATGCTGATGATCATCGGTGGTTGGCTCGCCGCTTTCTTCGTCCTCGGCCGGCTCAGTCTGTTGGGGATGATCCTGTGTGCCATGGTCATTGAGGGCGGCAATGCCTTCGTCATGATGCCGGCGGTGACATTGGGGGCCAATGCCTTGCCAAATGAACTGGTTCCCCACGGGACAGCAGTGATCACCACTGTTCGGCAGGTCCTCGGTTCGGCCGGGGTCGCCGTTTCAACCATTATTCTGACGGTGGGAACCGCGAATGCATTGGGCCGGGGCAGTGCCCAGCTGGCAGCGGCCCTGCATGGCTACCACCTTGTCTTTACCCTGATGGTGGTTGTCGAAATCATCGGCCTTGTCCTCGCCTTAATGCTGAAGGATGTGCGTAAGAAAGATGTCAATTGAGTAAGCTTTCGTATTAATATAATAGGGGCAAGTGACTCAGAGTGGCCGGTGCCATCCTGAGTTCTTTTTGATAAAGGAGGAATCATGATGAGTGCAGTCAAACGACCAGCCTGGGCTGAACAGACGCCCGTAATGCAAGACTATTATGATCACTACTGGGGATTACCGGTGCATGACGAACGGCACCTATTTGAGATGCTTAGCTTAGAGCTGTTTCAAGCCGGGTTGACCTGGCGGACGATCTGGGAACGACGGTCGGCATTTAACAAGGCCTTTGCCGATTTCGATGTTGATCGAGTTGCTGATTTTACTGCGGATGACGTCGAACGACTCTATCAGGATAAGACGATTATCCGGAACCGGCGTAAAATCTGTGCGGTTATTAATAATGCCCGGGTGGTTCAGCAGATGCATCAGAACGGGCAGACCCTCGATAACTATGTCTGGCAATTTGTTGACTACCAGCCTCAGCGTCTGATACTGGCTCCTGGTGAGACCTTGCCCGCCCAGACGACCCAGTCGCAGGCGATGGCCAAGCAATTTAAAAAGGATGGTTTCAAGTTCATGGGACCAACGATTATGTACTCATTTATGACTGCCGTCGGGCTAGTTAACGCTCGGAGCTAGAACTTGATCATTGATTATTGGGCTGATCTTATGCTAAGATGGGTCTCGTTATAAAGCAAATTCCCGATAGGATTCACGCTTGCCGTGAAGATGCCTTGTAACCGCAACTATAAAACTGTTGAAAAGTTTCACTAGAATATGGGGGAATTAAATTAAAATGGCAGAAAAACATTTATTTACATCAGAATCAGTCTCTGAAGGACACCCGGATAAGATCGCTGACCAAATCAGTGATGCCATCCTGGATGCTATGCTCGAACAAGACCCAGACGCCCGGGTTGCCGTCGAGACCTCAGTAACGACTGGCCTGGTCCTAGTCTTCGGTGAAGTATCCACTAAGGCTTACGTTAATATCCAAAAGATCGTCCGGGATACCATTCGCGAGATCGGCTACACCGATGGTAAGTACGGCTTCGATGCCGACAACTGTGCCGTCATCACTGCAATTGACGAACAGTCACCCGACATTGCTCAGGGGGTCGATGACTCACTGGAAACCCGTGAAGGGGACGGCGATCCGCTGGACAAGATCGGTGCCGGTGACCAGGGGCTGATGTTTGGTTACGCTACCGATGAGACGCCAGAATACATGCCACTCTCATTGATGCTGAGCCACAAGCTGATGCAAAAGATTGCTCGCCTGCGTAAGGACGGGACCATCCCATACCTGCGGCCAGATGCTAAAGCTGAGGTAACGATTGAGTATGACGAGAATGATAAGCCATTACGGGTTGATACCGTTGTCTTAAGTACTCAACATGATCCAGAAGTTTCACTGGATCAGATCAAGAAGGACGTTAAGGAACAAGTCATCAAAGCAGTTATTCCTGCTAAGTACCTGGATGATGAGACCAAGTACTTCATCAACCCAACTGGCCGTTTCGTTATCGGTGGACCTCAAGGGGATGCTGGCTTGACTGGTCGGAAGATCATTGTTGATACCTATGGTGGAGCTGCTCACCATGGTGGTGGGGCCTTCTCTGGTAAAGATGCCACTAAGGTTGACCGTTCTGCTAGTTATGCCGCCCGTTACATCGCCAAGAACCTGGTTGCCGCGGGCTATGCCAAGAAGCTGGAGATCCAGGTAGCCTACGCTATTGGGGTTGCTGAACCAGTTTCCATTGCCATCGATACTTACGGTACTGGAACCAAGAGCGATGATGAACTGATTGCGGCGGTACGGAAGGTCTTTGATCTGCGGCCAGCCGGAATTATCAAGATGCTCGACCTCAAGCGGCCAATTTACAAACAGACGGCGGCTTATGGTCACTTCGGCCGGACCGATGTCGATCTGCCATGGGAACACCTGGACAAGGTTGACGAATTAAAGAAGATTTTGGGCTAATTGTTCACGGCGTGCCTTGCAATCACAAGGTGGGCTTGTTAGAATAATTGTTAAATATTTTGATCGTAATAGAAGTAGTAGCTGGGGTGATGATCTTCAGAGATCCTGCGGAGCTGTGAGCAGGAGATCGTTACCAGTGAACTCCTCTAGGTGATTACTGCTGAAGCTAGTAGGCAGTGACGTCTTCCGCGTTAAGGAGCCAAGTGCTATGGCTAGACCATAGAAAACGGGTGGTACCGCGGATTAATTTTCGTCTCGTAGAAGGACTTTCTACGGGACTTTTTTATTACGACCAAAAGAATATTGCTGTGTGATTTTTGATAAAGGAGCAGAGAAATGGCTTACGATCACAAAATGATTGAAGAAAAGTGGCAGAAGTTCTGGAAGAAGAACAAGACCTTCAAGGCTGAACTGAAGCCGGATCAAAAGAAGTATTACGCACTGGACATGTTCCCATACCCATCTGGTCAAGGACTGCACGTTGGTCACCCCGAGGGTTACACGGCCACCGATGTAATGTCCCGGATGAAGCGGATGCAGGGTTACAACGTTCTGCATCCAATGGGTTGGGATGCCTTTGGTCTGCCGGCTGAGCAGTATGCTTTGAAGACCGGCCACAACCCGAAAGGCTTTACTAACCAGAACATTAACCACTTCCGTAACCAGATCCAATCATTAGGTTTCTCCTATGATTGGGACCGGGAAGTCAACACGACCGACCCGAAATACTACAAGTGGACCCAGTGGATTTTCGAACAACTCTACAAGAAGGGCCTGGCTTACGAAAGTGAAATCATGGTTAATTGGGCACCTGACTTTATGGGTGGAACCGTTGTGGCTAACGAAGAGGTCGAAGACGGTAAGACTAAGCGGGGTGGCTACCCTGTTTACCGGAAGCCAATGAAACAGTGGGTTCTGAAAATCACCGCTTATGCAGATCGGCTGATTGATGATTTGGACCTGGTTGACTGGCCAGAAAGCGTCAAGGAAATGCAGCGGAACTGGATTGGTCGTTCCGAAGGTGCTTCCGTCTTCTTCCCAGTTGCCGGTGATGAAGATACCAAGATTGAGGTCTTCACGACCCGGGCCGACACCCTCTTTGGTGCGGCCTACGTTGTCCTGGCACCAGAAAATGACCTGGTCGACCAACTGACAACGCCTGAACATGCCGAAGCAGTCAAGGCCTACAAGGAAGAAACTTCCCGTCGTTCTGACCTGGAACGGACCGACTTGAACAAGGACAAGACCGGGGTATTCACCGGTTCCTACGTCATCAACCCAGTTAACGGCGAAAAGCTGCCAATCTGGATCAGTGATTATGTTCTGGCCTCATACGGTACTGGTGCTGTGATGGCCGTACCAGCTGGTGACCAACGTGATTACGACTTTGCCAAGAAATTTGACCTGCCAATTAAGCCAATCATTGAAGGCGCGGATCTTTCTGAAGGGGCCTTTGATGGTGACGGCAAGCACATCAACTCTGGTTTCCTGGATGGTCTGAACATTGCTGATGCCAAGGCCAAGATGATTGATTGGCTGGAGGAACATAATGCCGGTCATAAGAAGGTCAACTACCGTCTGCGGGACTGGATCTTCAGTCGGCAACGTTACTGGGGTGAACCAATCCCGGTTATCCACTGGGATGACGGTCGGACGACCCTGGTACCTGAAGATGAACTGCCACTGAAGTTGCCAGATACCGACAATATTGAACCATCCGGAACGGGTGAGAGCCCACTGGCTAACGTTAAGGACTGGGTCAACGTTTACGATGACCAGGGTCGGCACGGTCTGCGGGAAACTAACACGATGCCACAATGGGCTGGTTCTTCATGGTACTGGCTCCGTTACACTGACCCGCACAATGACAAGGAATTTGCCTCCAAGAAGGCCCTTGACTACTGGTCACCAGTTGACCTCTACGTTGGTGGGGCAGAACACGCCGTCCTGCACTTGCTCTACGCCCGGTTCTGGCACAAGGTTCTCTACGACTTGGGTCTCGTTCCAACCAAGGAACCGTTCATGAAGTTGGTTAACCAGGGGATGATCCTCGGGGCTAACCACGAAAAGATGTCCAAGTCCAAGGGGAACGTGGTTAATCCGGATGACATCGTTGAAAAGTACGGTGCCGATACGCTCCGGCTCTACGAAATGTTCATGGGCCCACTGACTGAGTCTGTGCCATGGGACGAAGAAGGCCTACACGGTTCTTACAAGTGGATCCAGCGGGTATGGCGCCTGCTGATGGATGACAACAACCACCTACGGGACCGGGTTTCCAACTTCAACGACGGTAAGCTGGATAAGGTTTACAACCAGACGGTCAAGAAGGTTACCGAAGACTATGAGCGGATGCACTTCAACACGGCTATCTCACAACTGATGGTCTTCGTCAACGAGGCTTACAAGGCTGAGGACCTGCCGGTTGAATACATGGAAGGCTTCGTCAAGATGATCTCCCCAGTTATGCCACACGTGGCTGAAGAACTGTGGAGCCAGTTCGGCATCAGTGACACGATCGCTTACCAACCATGGCCGAAGTATGATCCAAAGGCCCTGGTTGAAAACGAGGTCGAGATGATCGTCCAAGTCAACGGTAAGGTCCGGGCCAAGATTAAGATGGCTAAGGATACTGACCGTGAAGAGGCCCAGAAGATGGCATTGGCCAACGAACATGTCCAGAAGTTTACGGACGGTAAGGACATCAAGAAGGTCATTGTTGTTCCAAACAAGATCGTCAACATTGTTGCTAAGTAAGATTTACTAAATGAACCGGACCGTGAATGCACGATCCGGTTTTTATATTTGGAGGAAATGAAAATGGAAATGGTGAGTTATCCGGCCTTCTTCACGCCAAAAGAGGACGAGATTCAAGTGGACTTCCCCGACCTTCCCGAGGCCTTTACCCAGGGGAAGACGATGGAAGAGGCGATGGACTTTGCTAAGCTCGGCCTGGCCATCACGATTAATGACAAACTCGGTCATTTTGAAAAGGCGCCGGTGGCCAGTGACCTGGCAAAATTGCGTGCCCAGTATCCGGATCGTAACGTGCAAATGGTGACGGTGGACCTGGACCAATATTAAATGCACTACCAAAGGCTGTGTCTTCTTACCAATATTAAATAAAAATTAAAAAAGCGGAAACGAATTGCACCCGTTTCCGCTTCACGATAGAATAATTAAGATTGTATTATGTTTTAACAATATAAAATGCCCTGGGGACGGGAAAAGTTCCCGAGGCTTAATAAAATTAATGAAGGTAGGATATTACAGATCATGAATGAAGAACATAATGATTTGAGTAGTACCGCACCGCAAAATGATGCCCGATCGAAAATGCTGAGTGGTTCAGCGTGGATGACGGCCGGAAGTATTGCTTCCCGTATTCTGGGGGCACTTTATGTTATCCCGTGGGTAACCTGGTTTGGTGCATACAGTAACGAGGCTAACGCGTTATTTGCCCAGGGGTATAACATTTACAACCTCTTCTTGGTGGTGGCGACGGCGGGAATCCCGTCGGCAATCTCTAAACTAGTGGCCCACTACAATGGGATTAACCAGTACGGGGTTAGTCGCCGCCTGTATCACTCTGGAATGTATGTCGCCATGGCGATGGGGGTCATCTGTGCCACGATTATGATGTTTGGCGCGTCGTTGATGGATAATGGGGATCCCAATGTGATTCCGGTTATCAGATCTCTTGCCTGGGCGGTCTTGATCATTCCAGCAATGGCAATTACCCGGGGATTCTTGCAAGGGTATAACTGGATGGCCCCGTCGGCAATGTCGCAGTTTGTCGAGCAGCTCTTCCGGATTATCTATATGCTGGCGGCAACCTATTTCATCATGAAAATCCAGCACGGTAGTTGGGTAGCGGCGGTAACGCAGTCAACCTTTGCTGCCTTCATTGGGGCGATTGGGGCCATTATTGTTTTGGCGGCGGCCTGGTTGAAGCACCTTAACGAGATGAATGGACTGGTCGCTAACAGCGTATCCGATCCTGAGGTTTCAACTAGCCGGTTGGTCTTTAAGATTGCTTACCAGGCCATCCCGTTCATCGTGATTGAATCGGGAATTACCCTGTACCAGTTGATCGACCAGTTTACCTTTCCGCGGATGATGGCGATGGTTGGCAACTTTACTCACTATCAAGTGACCGTTCTCTATGCCCTCTTCTCATTTAATGCCAATAAGCTTTATATGATTGTGATCTCTCTGGCCTCTGCTATGGCGGCAACGGTCATTCCGCTGTTGGCCACGGCCCGGGCCCAGAATGATCAGGAGGGGATGCGCAAACAGATTGAAAACGTCTTGCTACTTTTCTACTTTGTGATGATTCCGGCGGCCCTGGGGATGGCGGCTGTTGCTCAACAGGTCTACACGGTCTTTTACCGTTATGACCCAGCTGGGGTCACGGTTCTCCAGTTCGCCTCCTTTGTTTCAATTCCAATGGGGCTTTACACTGTTGCTGCGGCAATGATGCAGGGAATTTCGGAGAACAAGCGGATGATGAAGTTCCTGGGGATCGGCCTGCTGATCAAGCTGATTATTCAGCTGCCATGTATTTGGGCGTTTGAGGGCTTGGGACCACTGATGGCCACCTGCATCTCGATGTTCGTGGTCAACTACCTGATCCTGCACTCCTTCAATATGGAGTTCAACATGCACTTTGCCCAGATGGCCCAGCCAACTAACCAGATTCTCTGTTTCTCACTGATCATGTTTGTCTTAACCAAACTGGTAATGTTGGGAATTGGCAGTCTGGTTAGTCCATACGGACGGTTCACGGCCTTCTTCTCCCTGATTCCAGGGGTGATAGTTGGTGTCGGTATTTACCTCTACCTGGCCCTCAAGTACCGGTTGGCCGATCGCGTCATCGGTGCCCGGTCAGCAGCCCTGCGGCGGAAATTACATATTCGTTAAAATCAAAGAGCCTTGTGATTGCTGTTTTGGCAACCACAAGGCTTCTTTTAGTTATTCAAATTAGTCCAAGAACCCAATGTGCTTCTCTTTGCCGGCACTTTCCATCTTTTTCATGAAAACAGGGAGGGCCCGGCTGATCTGGTGAGGCAAGACGATGTATTGATTTTTGGCAATGTTTTCAGCAATCGCACTATGGGCGTACACTGCTGCCAGGACGGCTTTCAATGGGGTCTGATGGAACTCAGCCACGAAGCCACCAACCATTCCGGCCAGGGTGTCACCCATGCCGCCGACGGCTTGAGCAGGAGTCCCAATGGTTAGTTGGTAGGTTTGGTCGGCTGCGTAGATCTCGGTGTGGTGCTTTTTAAGGACAACTGTGGCACCGAGTTGGTCCCGTGCTGCTCGATTGCGTTCCGGCGTTTGGTCGGCAATCTTGATTCCAGAGAGTCGCTGCCATTCCATCTCGTGCGGTGTATAGATGATATTGCCCTGTGGTGCGGTTAAGTGCTCACGGGCCATCAGGGTGATCGCTGAACCGTCGATGACCACGTTTTGCTCACTGCCGATGTGGGCGAAGACGTTTTTAAGGATGTGTAAACTTTGGTCATCATCCCCGAGTCCGGGACCGACCACGACCGTTGTTGCGGCGGCAACGAGGCTGGCAACCTGATCGTCATCGGTGAAGTCGGCAAACATGGCCTCGGGGAGCTGGGAGTGCAAGGCACCAGAGTTACTCTGATCGGTGCAGACTGTGACCAGTCCGGCCCCAGCACAAACTGCTGCGGTGGCTGCCATGATGATGGCACCACCGAAGTTGCGGTTACCACCGACAAGGGTGACCTTGCCGAAGGTACCCTTGAAGCTATGTTCAGGCCGGGGCTTGATGACATCATGCAAAATTTGGTCGGTTAACTTTTCCATAAAAAACACTTCCTAAATGATTTCGATTTTTTTAATCGACACTTTAATGGTATCATTATTTTAACAAATTAAATAATTGGAGGAAAAATAAAATGACAGACTGGTTAAAAGCGGCACAGAGTCAGGAAAAAGATTATCTGAACGATTTAACGGCCTTAATGAAGATCCCGAGTGTCCGGGATGACTCAGCGGCTACCGATGAATACCCACTTGGTCCCCGGCCCGCACAGGCCCTGGCAGCTTTCTTGGAGATGGCTGAGCAGGATGGCTTCCGCACTAAGAATATCGATAATGTGGTCGGCTATGCTGAATGGGGTGAGGGTGACGAAACCCTGGCAATTTTGGCCCACCTGGATGTTATGCCGGCCGGTAAGGGGTGGGACACCGATCCATTTGATCCCGTGATCAAGGATGGTAACCTTTATGGTCGTGGTGCCTCCGATGATAAGGGACCGGGAATGGCTGCTTACTACGCTTTGAAGTACCTCAAGGACCAGGGCGTGACCTTTAACAAGCGGGTCCGGTTCATCGTTGGGACCGACGAAGAAAGTAACTGGACCGGGATGCACCGTTACTTCGAAGTGGAACCAGCACCAACGCTAGGCTTTTCACCTGATGCCGAGTTCCCCGTGATCAATGGTGAAAAGGGTCAAGTCTCTTTGAAGGTCGGTGCACCGGCTACTAACGGCGACCAGTACGTCTTGAAGAGCTTCCACTCCGGTCTGCGCTTCAATATGGTGCCCCGTGAAGCCGTGGCCCTCGTAACGGTTCCTGATCGACAAGCTGTGACGACAGCCTTTGCTCAGTTTGTTGACGACAATCCAATTTCCGGATCAGCTGAAGAAACCGAAGACGGCTTGCAGTTGACAGTAATTGGTAAGGCGGCTCACGGGATGGAACCAGAACAAGGGATTAATGCTGGTACTTACCTGGCAAAGTTCCTTGACCAGTATGAGTTTGCTGCAGGTGCCAAGAGCTTCATTCACTTCTTGGCTAAGTATCTTCACCTTGACACCCGGATGGACGGGTTCGATGGAGCCTTTACTGATCCGGTAATGGGTGAATTGACGATGAATGCCGGAATTCTGAACTTTGATCAGGAAAACGGGGCTGATATTGACATGAACTTCCGCTTTCCTAAGGGGATCACACCGGATGAGCTTGAGGCCACTGTTAAGAAAGTCACCGATCAACTCGGGATGACGGTTGCTCAGGGCGCCTCCCAGAAGCCACATTACGTTGATCCGGAAGACCCAATCGTCAAGACGTTGATGCAGGCCTACATTGATCAGACCGGTGACACAGATGCCAAGCCGGAAGTTGTTGGTGGGGGAACCTATGGCCGCCTGATGGAGCGGGGGGTTGCCTTTGGTGCCCTGATGCCGCAGATGCCGAACACGATGCACCAGGCCAACGAGTACCAGCCAGTAGCTGACCTGATCAAGTCAATGGCGATCTATATGGAAGCGATTAACAATTTAGTGACTGACTAATGCACATTTTTGCTACTGTGGTAAAATAGAGATGTAGCATAGTAGTTGATTTTGGAGGTGTTTTTATGAGTTATCAAAAGATCCTCGTGGGAATTGATGGTTCGACACAGTCAGATATGGCCTTCAACAAGGCGGTTGAGGTGGCATTGCAAAACAATGCTGAGCTTCACCTGTTGAGTGTCATCAACGGTGAACGTTACCCAACAACAGGACCGAGTGGTTACGGCTTCGTAGACCACAGTATCTATGAGTCCGCGGTTGAAGTAATGAAGAAACGTCTGGGATCTTATCGGACCAAGGCTGAGAATGCTGGTGTCAAGGATGTTAAGACCGATGTTGTTATCGGTAATGCTAAGCTTGAGCTAGCTGAACATTACCCATCTGAAAACGACATTGATTTGATCGTAATCGGGGCCACCGGGTTGAATGTAGTTGGCCGGCTGATTGTTGGTTCAACTGCCGCATATACGATTCGTGAAGCACCTTGCGATGTCACAGTTGTTAAGACCGATATGAAGAACAAGAAACTGGAAGTTAAGAAGAACAGTTATCCAGAAATTTAATTTCTAATGAATCCGGATGCCAACAGGCGTTCGGATTTTTCAATTGTGACTAAAACATGGCAAAATAATTAAAAACTAGTATAATCATGTTTGTTAGGTGGCAACACCATTATTTTGACGATGGGAGTAATCCTGAAATGCAATTACGACTCAAATATTTAATCACAACGGTTGTAGTATTATTAATCGTGCTCTTGGGGGGGATGTCCTGGCACCAGCACACCCACTTTAACCGGAACGTCACGATTAACGGAGTGCCAGTTGGCGGGATGACCGCTCAGCAGGCATATGATAAGGTGAAGAGTACCAAGCGGACTAACAAGGTCTACTTGAATGGTCAGCTAATCTACCATGGAAATGCTACTGATTCGGGTATCAGTAGTCAAGATCGTGACCAGTTTACGAAGGTCCTGAAGAAGCAGGTAACCTTCTTCCCTTCTGGCAAGCAACGGAACATGTTGGTGTGGACCGATCAGATTAGAAATGACCAGCAGTCCGCAGCCAAGCGGCAGGCGGTTACTAACCGTATCCAACAGATGAATCAGGGCCGGCGGGCACCAGTTGATGCCTATGCCGTTCTGGAACATGGTCACGTAAAGCTGGTCGCTGGTAAGGCCGGTAACCAGTATGACCAGGCAGCTTTACTACGGCAGTTCAACCAACGCGCGGCCAACGGGACCGTCCGTCTGACGGCTCGTCAGGCCCAACCACTGTCAACGCAAAGTGCTACGGTTCAAAATGAAAAGAAGCAGCTTCAAAAGCTCGCTGGACGGAGTGTTCAGTATAAGGTTGAAAATAAGCAATATCGCCTTACTAGTGACGACGTGATCACCAAGGCAACCTATCAAAATGGTAAGTACCAGTTTGATACTGCTGCTGTGGCTGGAAAGATCAAGCAGATTAATCGTTCTCAAGCTACCCTCGGTCGGGCCTTTAAGTTTAAGACCCATGCTGGTAATGTTATTACTACTAATCGGAAGGGAAGCTACGGCTGGAAGATCAGTCCAGAACGGGCCGGCCAAACCTTAGCACAGGCACTTGCCGATGGTAAAAAAGAAGTTAGTGCGGAACATGACATCTACGGGATCGGCTATAACACGCGGGGAACCGGCTACGGTGTTACCAGCAACGATGGCCTGGGTAACACCTATGCGGAACTTTCAATCGCAGATCAGCATGTCTGGTTCTACCGCGATGGAAAGTGTGTCTTTGATGCCGATGTGGTAACGGGTGCTAATAACCCTGAACAGGAAACTCCTAAGGGGGTCTGGTATATCATGTACCAGCAATCACCATCAGTCCTGCGTGGTAAGAACAGTGATGGCTCTAACTATGCCAGCAAGGTTCAATACTGGTCACAGTTTACCGACAGCGGTTGTGGCTTCCACGATGCTAGCTGGCGGAAGAACTGGTCAAAGACGGCTTACCTTAGTGGTGGCGATGTTTCTACTGGGGGTTCGCATGGTTGTGCTAATATGCATCCAAGTGATGCCGGAACGGCATATCACGATCTTCAGGTCAATGAACCAGTAATTGTCTACTAAAATACTCGAAAGTCTCAGAGAAAATCTGAGGCTTTTTTCTTTTGAAATGACGTCGGTTAGTTGATTTCCCGTAATTAATTATTAGAGGTATGAAAAACGGGAGGATTAACAATGAAGAAGCCACTTTTAATCAGTACGGTTGCCGCACTCACTATTGCTAATACGGGAGTATCTGGGATGGCCAGTACGTTAGATGATCCGCGTCAAGAGGCTGAGCATGTGATTATTGATCAGTCACCGGTTGACGAGCAGGGCGTTCAACAACGGGGACTAGCCTATGCTAATGAGTTTCTGGCGGCTTTTCGCCAAGCTAGTGGGACCTATGAGCAGGCGTTTAAGCAAGGAGAGATGGATGGCCAACAGGGGTGTCGGCGGTCAGTAGGAGGCGGCTTGGCAGGTGTAGCCTATCAACGTGGTTGGGAGCGTGGGCGACAGCTAGCGCTTGGTAATAATATCAGCGATAGTTCACCGCAGGCAACCGGCCCGGACACCCCAGTAACAGCTAGCGATCAGTCACTGCCACCGACCACTAACTCGACCGTCGACCAGGACTTTTACGCCATTCAGGAACCAACGAATAGTCAACGGGCCTTTATCAATCGCCTGGCGACCGCTGCTCAACAGGTCGGGGCCGAATACGATCTCTATCCCTCAGTGATCATCGCTCAGGCAGCATTGGAGAGTGACTGGGGTAATAGTCGTCTGGGACGCGCGCCCTTTTATAATCTCTTTGGCGTGAAGGGGTATTTCGCTGGACGGACTACCAGCCAGCCAACCAGTGAGTATCAGGATGGCCACCATCTGATGGTTGTCGATAATTTTCGCCGCTACCAGAATGACTACGAGGCACTACGAGACTATGCGCAGACACTTGAGAACCCGCTCTACCGGGATGTTCACCGTCAATATGCTAAAAGCTATCGACAGGCTACGCACGCCTTACAGGGACGGTACGCAACCGATCCCCAGTATGAGCAGAAGTTGAATCGGCTGATTGATGGTTACCAACTGACGCGTTATGATCACCAGCCACGGCGGGCGGGAGCAGCCCATCAATCACCAGTTAAGGTTAAGCTGGCCAAAGACCAAGTACCCCGGGGTGTTCAGCATACTGAGCCTACGCATAAACATTCCAAGCAGCACCATATTCCAACCGTGCTCTCGATCGCTGGTGGTCTGGGATCGGCGGGGCTGGTGGAGCTTGGTCGCCGGCTATTTTTAAAATAAAAAAGACCGAGAAAATTTCTCAGCCTTTCTATATTAACGGATTGAAGCCAGTCGTTCGTCGATCATCCCCAGAACTGTTTCCACGTTCTTAGGATCTTCCAGATCATAGGTCTCAAGATCGATCTTCATCTTGGGACTGGCGTCGTAATCCTTGTACCATTGCTTGTAGGCACTCCACATTTTGTAGTAGTAGTCCTTCAGCTCTGGGTTATTATCGATCTGCTCATAGTCCCGGCCCCGTTTCTTGATCCGGTAGAGGATCGTTTCAAAGTCGGTTTCGGAGTAAACCATGAGGTCTGGTGCCTTCTTTGGCAGCTGTTGTAAGTCCTTCATCATGTTATCGAGGAGGTTAAGATATACCTCGAGCTCGGTATCAGTGATGTTACCTTCCGCATTGTTCTCCCGAGTAAACAGGGCATCCTCGTAGATGGAACGGTCGAGGACGTTGTTGTCGTCAGACAGTGCCTGCTTGATCATTGAGAACCGCTTGTTTAGGAAGTAGATCTGAAGCAGGAAACCGTATTGCTTCGGATCTTTGTAGTACAGTGGTAAAACGGGATTTTCACCGACTGGTTCGAAAAATGCTTTAGTATTTAAGTGTTCGGCAATCTTTCCCGTAAGTGTAGTTTTGCCGACACCAATCATTCCTGCTGTAATAATCACCATGATGGCCCCTCTTTACTTTTAATAGAACAAAAACCATCTTACTACAAAATGTTGTGGATTCCTATGGTAAATTTTGCTAGATTTAGTAGGAAGGATGGTTTATTTATGATTTTAAATCTTATAAAAGTCCGGCTGTTCAAGGTTTAGGACCCGGTCGGAGACAAAAATATTAATAGTAAGGTGAAGAAAAAATGGAGAAAATGACGGAGAATATGATCCGTGAACAACTGGCCCTCGCAAAACAGCAGGGCTACCTGGTGGAAGTCCATAACCTGCCAGGGGATGATTACTTTAATGTCGGCTTTGTGGTTGGCATGGACCCAGTCTTCTGTCTGTTGATCAGCATTAATTGGGACGGGACGGTAAGATCAACGGTTTAATTGTGATTCGGATCAGCAGTATTCAGGCCGTGATTAGGCAGACCGACTACCTGACGACCGTCTCGGAGAAGACCAAGGTGGCCCACCGTTACCACTATTTTGATGTCTGGCACGTGCAGGAGTTCTTGGATGAACATCCAGAGATCACCAGTGGCAACTTGTTGGAAAATGCCCTGCAGGACTCCTACACTAACCAGCTCCCCGTGGTGATTGGAACCCGCAAATACAAGGGGGCTGATGATTTTACCGGAAAAATTGCCCAGCTTGATCGTATTCAGTTGGTACTGCACTACTTTAATGAGCATGACCTGTCGTCGTTGTGGGAATACCAGGTCCTTTTGGCGCAAGTTGACTACCTGCGTTTCCGGGGGACCCAGATGGCTACCGGTCAGCAGATTTTTGCGGATATTTTTCCTGAAGATTAATTGCAACGATCCCCAAATTAATATAAAGTTAGAGAGTAATAAACGAAAGTGGTGGGATCAAAATGGGGAAAAAAGTAACAATTCGCGACATCGCCCGGCTTGCTGGTGTCTCAGTAACGACGGTGTCACAGATCCTGAATGGTAAGGGGGAACGCTTCAGCAAGAAGACCCGGGACAAGATTCTCAAGCTACGGGATGAGTATGGATATGTGCCAGATTTTAATGCCCGGAGCCTGATTCTACGCCAGTCATCAAGCATGATTGGGGTTTTAGTGCCAAACATCAGCAGTCCCTTCTTTGGCACCTTTGTCGAAGGGGTTCAGCATGTTGCCCAGCATGAGCGGATGATTCCGTTGATTTTCAGTGCTGATCGAAATGCCGAATTGGAACAGAACTACCTTTCACAAATGCTGGAACGTTCAATTGACGGGCTGATCATTGCCAGCGCGACCATGACCACCGATACGATTGATCGGATCATCGGTGCCCGGGATGTCCCATACATCCTTTTTGACCAGAACTATGCGCAAGAGGGGACTCGGGTGCTGACCGACGACTACCGCGGCGGGACGTTGGCAGCCCAACACCTGGCCGACCTCGGTCACCAGAAGATCGCCATTCTGGAACCCAACGAGCTGAGTGAAAACTTCACCCAGCGTCTGACCGGCTTCCAGGATTGCCTGCGTAAAAATCACATTGAACTCGATGTCGATCATAATGTTATCAAGGCTCCACTGAGTCGGCGCGGGGGTTACGATGCCACTGCGGCAGTTATAAAGACTGGGGCAACGGCAGCCTTTGCCGGTAATGACGACATGGCTATCGGCCTGATGCGGGGACTGAAAGAGCAGGGGGTCAAGGTACCTGACCAGGTTTCCGTAATGGGGTATGACGATATCTACCTGGATGAGTATGTCTCACCACAACTGACAACTATTCGTCAGCCAATCATGGACCTCGGAATTGGGGCCGCTAAGATGCTGCTAAATAAGATCCATTCCGACCAGGAACAAGAACAAATTCAACGCTTCCCTGTGGAATTAATTCAGCGTCAGAGTACGGTGCGGGTTCGCTAATTTGGTTATAGGGAGAGCAAAATTAAAAAGGGATCACATTCGTTTGGGTTGTGATCCATTTTTAATTTTAGTAAACTAGGTGAAAAAAAGAGGTAAGATGATTGAAAGCAGAATACCTAATTAAAATTATTCTCCCCACTTTTATTATTTTTGCCGTTTTGGTTTGGCTCACGGCCACCAATATTATTTCCGGTTGGCTGATGTACCTTTTATGGGTTCTGGGTTTTGTCGGCGCTAACCTATGGGTAACTCGGGTGACGGCTAAGCGTAGTTACCACCGGTTACGAAAACAGCGGGAGAAGGAAGCAGAACAGCGTAAAAATGAGTAAGCTTGCAAACTTTTTTGATTTCATATACCGGGTTGGGATCATGTTGATCCTATTTTTATTGATCCAGTTACCGCCGGTGGCAATTTCAATTGCTAATCGGCACCCGAATAATCTCTGGTTAACCATCTTGCTGTTAGCGATCTTCCTGATGATGTTTGCCTTCATCATTGGCTGGGCCCAACGATTGTATAATCAGTACAATCAATTGCGGGGCGGCCAATTTCGAATTGGAATGGTAATACTGGGTTATTTTGTATTGTTGCTTGGGATGGACTTCTTTGGCCAATTGAATATGTTACTGTTCCACCAGACACAGACCGCTAATAACCAAGCAATTGCCCAGATGCTTACCCATAACCAATTAGCAACCGTGGTTTTTGCTATCTCGTCCTTTACGTTGACGCCGGTAGCTGAGGAGTTGATCTTTCGGGGCGTACTGACGAATCTGTTCTTTAAGCCCGATTGGTTTTGGCCAAAGATAATTTTGTCGGGATTGGTCTTCTCGTTTGCGCACATCAGTACCAACATTGTCAGCTTTTGTACCTATTGTTTCATGGGGATGGTGCTGGCATATGTCTACCGGAAGTCCGGTTCGTTAAAGAACTCCATTGCCCTCCATGCTCTTAACAATATCGTGGCGATGGCGGCGCTTTTAAAAATTTAAAATAGCACTTGTAATCGCTTCCATGAGGTGGTATATTAAAGACGTGGAAGGAAATAAGAACGAAAGAGGACATGATCCGTCATGGTACCTCCCACTTGATCAAAGCGCCGAAGGAAGTTATGGAGTAGGCTAGAAGCAACGTAAGTGTGACCAGAAATATCGATTAAAGTTTTGAGTTCGTTTAAGTTCTGTAATAAGGTCACCAGGGTGCACTTTGACAGTGGTAAGAAATGCGACTTTGCGGAAGTTTAGAATCAAAGAGATAATGAAATGTAGTTAGTTCCAGTGCAAAGTGGCAAGATTCCTTCCGTGAGTTATTGAAGGACGCAGGTATTGTACCTGCGTCCTTTTGTGTATAATAGGGCATGAGGTGATTAGATGTTTTTATCAACCGAGGCTTTTCCGCAGGCCCACCGGATCTTAGGAATTGTTAACGCAACTAGCCATTTGATGTTACCGAGCGAGGAGATTGATGCCTTTGAATCTATGGACCAGCTTTTTAGTGACGTTGAGGCCAAGCTCAAGTCACGGGCGACGGCTAAGGGGGCTGATGGGGTGGTCAATGTCCGCTTCACTACCAATGTTGCCAACGTTCAGGTTGCTCCGAAGTTTCTGGTGGTCACCGGGTATGGCACGATGATTCAATTGATTGATAAGAAAAAGGGACTGTGACATAGGTCCCCTTATATAGATTAAAAACGAACTACGCGGTACACAAATGAGGCCCAAAGCCCAGCAAAAGCCGAACTCTGGACCTCTATTTGTGCTCGCGGGGGCTCGAAAACGAAGTCGTAAACGACTTCTGTCTCGCTCCCTTTTCTTTTTGATCAGTTTTGAGTTGTTTGATCTCGGCGGTGAGCTCACGGTTAGTCTTTTCGATTTGATCGAGCTTGTTCAGAATCTTTTGCATCTGATCTTCTGTGTGGTCATGGATAAAGAGATTGGTCAAGGAGCTGGTCAGCACCCCAACGATCCCGATCCCAACGATCATTAAGAAGATTGCGGCAAGCTTACCGATGAAGGTGTGGGGCGAGATGTCGCCGTAACCAATGGTGGTTGCCGTGGCGATGGCCCACCAAAGGGAACGCCCATAGGAGACGTGTTCACTGATTGAGTACATTGACGCAGCGATGACCAGGATACAAATGCTAGTATAAATGATGTAGATCAGACCGTTGGTGTGGAGGAGGCGGTTGAGTTTCCCGGTCAGCCCAATCAGGCGCAACAGGCGAAAAATCTGGAAGAACCGTGCCAGACGACCTAGTCGGAAGATATTAAAGGCTGGCGATACTGGAATAATCGACAGGAGGTCAAAGATGTTGTCCTTGAAGAACTTACGCTTGTCTTTAGCAAGTGCCAGGCGGCCAAAGTAGTCGATCGTGAAGATGATCAGGAGAACATTGTTGAGCAGCTCGGGGTAGCCAGTGTTCAGGTTAATCACACCACCGAAGTTCAGAATGATCAAAAAGATCGATATAAGGGCGAGAATGGCCATCGCAATGTCGTATAGTTTGTTTTTTGTCAAAATACTCACAGTCTTTTCGTTGGATTTGCGTTAATTATAGCAGATCTGTGTAGCGGTCTAATGCATTGGACAAAGATAAAAAACTAAATTACATATCCAATATCCATAAATGAGAGCATAATAAGACTGCAAACATTTGTATTGGGGGGTCTCAGAATGAAAAAGATAGGTTTAGCTTGTATTTCTATATTAGCTGGGCTTAGTTTAGCCGGGTGTAATAATTTGGCATCACAGTCGCATAAGACCGCCAGCAGCTCGTCTGCTACGTCTACGAAGGTAGTTAAGCATCATAAGACTCATAAAAAGGCCATTAGTGAAAGTCGTAAGGATAAACAGTCCAATAGTAGCAGTCAGTTGTCCAATAGTGGTATTGCTGGCCAGCAAAGTAACGATAGCCAGCATACAACTGCTCAGTCTAATAATGATGGTAATAATAATCAACAACAGTCACAGGACAGCAGTTCGCAGCAGGGGAGTATCAATAGCGCAGAACAAGCATTAGCCGCCGCTCGTGCAAAGTATGGTGATGGTAATGGCAATTATCACTGGACAGTAATGTATGATGCGGACACTGGTCAACCAATTCGTAATGATGATGGTTCTTATTTCGTTAAGGCGATTGACCCGACTCAGGGGACAATGACAGGTACCGCTCAAAGTGTTAATGTATATCCAGATGGCTCGATGACTAACAATTAAAAAAGTAGAAAAGTGATGGCCGAATGAGGCTCATCCCTTTTCTGATGCACATATGTTGCACGAAGAAAACAAAAAAGCCTGGTAGAATAACATCTACCGGACTTATCTTATGCCCCAAACAGGAATACTAAACCCTGATATATCAACGTTTAGGGCGTGCTTTTCCACACTTTTTCCGCAATCTTTATAATTCCGCTAATTCATTGATGATTAGCTCATCATTTTTAGCTTTGAATTCGTCCACCAGATACGAGTACGTATTCAATGTGACCGTGATATTTGAATGACCTAACCGTTTAGAGATAGCGTAAATATCCACGCCCTTACTCAACAAGTAGGCCACATGAACGTGGCGCAGTGAGTGAAAGTGAAAACCTTGCTTTTCTAGCTTGCATGAAGCCATAATAGAGCGTAAACATTTATTCAACGCAGTTCCGGTTGGGACTGTTCCTAGCACATTCTGAAATACCATAGTCGTGCAATTAGCTTTCAGATCAGCTAAACGATTCAGCAACTCACGATTGACCTTGATCGTCCGCTTGCTTGATTCTGTTTTAGTCGGTTTGAAAGCTTTTTTCTTTTCGTCCCACGATTTGTTAATGCTGATCGTTGCATGGAGAAAGTCTATATCTTTCCATGTGAGCGCCTGTATCTCACTTTTCCGCATTCCAGTATAAATGGCCGTGAGTATCATGTAACGGCTCGTATTGTGTCTGGAGAGCTTAGCTAGGACCTCTTTTTTGAGTGTCTGTAACTCGTTGTTGGTTAGGTATTCGACTTTCTTTTCCTGGTCCTTGCTATAAACCAGCTTGACGTTGTGAGTGAAGTCTTTGGTGATAATATCATCATCCATCGCATAGCCAACCGCTGACCGGACCGCATTATTTAGCTTTGATACGCTATCGTGAGCATGATTTTTGCCATACCAGTTAATGAATGCTTGATAGTCTGATCGCTTAATGGCCCGCAGCTTAGTATCTTTCCAGTATTTATCTAGGACGTTGCCAATAACAGTATAACGATTTTGAGTGATCTCACTAATACCATCTTTTTCGTAAAGCTCATACCAGCGCTGGTAATACTTGGCCAGTGATACGTCTTTCAGATCTTGGTTGATTGCATTTAACTGTTTTTCCAATGCAACGGCAGCAGATACCGCTTCACGTTTTAACTTAAAGCACCCGGCAGATCTTTGCCGCCGTTTCCCGTTCTCGTCACGATATACCGCAACGCCGTAGTATCCTTTTTTAGCTTTCCTTACATAACTCATAAGATAACCCCTTTTCATTCGCACAGCTCCCCAGCGTGGCAATGAGAGGGGTATTTTTTATGAGCGGACCAAGCCGGACGTGTACCCGGTCCAGTCCATGATATGAAATAGCATCCCCAGAAGTGGGGAAATTTAACGGGCGCAATTTTGCGCTGGTTGGTATTCCCGGCATCATCCCCACAAGCGGGGAAGATAAACAGCGTGTTCAAATTGACCACGCAGGGCAAGGCAATATCCCAAACTATCGACCCCTTAGATCTATCAAGAGGATGGTTAATCACCGTATTAAATAAAACGTTATTCATCCCAGCAGGAGGAAATGAAACATAACAACCTACAAAAAACACGGTTAAAATATTTGATAAAAATTAATTATTTTAGTTCGTTTAGCTTTTCCTTAGTTTGATTTAGTATGTCCATTACCTTCTTATAAACGTCAACACTAAGTCCTTCTGGTAATTTGTTTAGGTCTTCAGAATTGATAAATCGTTTTCCCTCACTAAACGAAGTTGTCGTTCCGAAAACGTCCGCCCTTGCTTGTTCTATAACGAAGTATGACAAATCATCATTAACCATATCAATAAAAGAGCCATTATCCATGAACTGTAAATACTTTTCTCTAACAGCTTCATAAAATTGAAGAATTGTTTCTTCTATGTCTTTTCGACTGGCTACCTTTTTCAAAGAATTATCTTCTGAATGTTTAGCTAGAACTTCAGTTTCAATTTTATTCAAGAGCTCAGTTGGTTTTATAGTAATTGAAGTTTTTAGCAACATATTAGCCGTGTCATAAATGCATGACCTTTCAGCATAATTAAACGGGTTTCCACGTCTAGCTCGTGGGTGCGGTATGCTAGGAATAATGTCATAACGGCCTAAATTATTAAAAGCACTTCCATACATTATCTTAATATAAGTTGCTGTTATAGAAATAATTTCCTCGATAGAATAATGTTGCTTATTAGCTGAGTTCTGAGAACTTCTTGATAGCCCTTGTAAATAGGAAGTAGAAACGCCTAAATAATCAGCTAATTTGACCCAGCTTTTAAGCGATGGCTCCCGCTGTGCTTTTTCATAATAAGCAATTGCTTGCTCAGATACGCCTAATAATTTTGCTAAGTCTTTTTGCGTTTTATGCTGTGACAATCGAACTTCTTTGATTCGGTTATTGTTCATAGGCGCTTTTTTATTTTGTGACATAATACTCACCACTCTTTCATTAAACCATAATATGACTATTTGGCGCTTTTATCAACAAATAGTTGACCTAACAATTTGTTGGGTATATATTTAACTTGTAAGCTCAACAAATAGTTGGGCTGTATTTTTAGATGACAACCCAACTATTTGTTGGCAAGGCAAAGGAGATGATACTTAAATGTCTATGAACTTATCTGATAAGCAGGTAACAGCTATCAAGCGCAAACGTGGGGAGCTTAACTTGTCCACAGTAGCGCTTGGCCGTCAACTTGGTTTAAGTCGTTGGACGCTGGATAACATTTTCAAGCGTAACCATCGCAAGGTAACACCAGCTACCTACAAAAAGTTAAGTGATTGGCTTATTGATGAATACGCAACGGCTGACATTAACGACAGCCGGGCGGTAGCAACGCAGGATAAGTAAAGGGGATGGACCGAATGAATGATTTAGTGTTCATGCACGGCTTGAATGAAGAACCGTACACTACCGA
>CAMCCW010000004.1 GCA_945873395.1 uncultured Lactobacillus sp.
ACCCACGGATTAAGAGTCCGTTGCTCTGCCAGCTGAGCTAACTGCCCATGTCCTTGACAACGACTATTATAATATCAACTTATTTCACTTTTTGCAAGCTATTTTTGCAGTTTTTTGAAATTAATTTTCAATTAGCGTTATTATTATTTCGGAAGGGTACTGAAAGCACAAAAAAAGAGATTGAGGAAAACCTCAATCTCTGTAAACCTCTGATGGGCAGTCAGGGGATCGAACCCTGGACCCACGGATTAAGAGTCCGTTGCTCTGCCAGCTGAGCTAACTGCCCATATCTTTTACCTCTCAACAAGGTACTTTATTAATTTACCACCGCCCACCCAGACTGTCAACATAAATTCGTCAAAAAATAATAAAAACCTCAGCTGTGCTATAATGGGGGCACGGTTATTAAGTTTTGATTAAGTAAATAATCACCCATGGAGGGGATTTTGAAATGGCAAAGAAGATACTAGTCGTAGATGACGAGAAACCAATTTCAGATATCATTAAATTCAATCTTGAAAAGGAAGGCTATTCGGTCGTAACCGCCTATGATGGCGAGGAGGCCCTGGAGAAGGTCGAAAGTGAAAATCCTGACCTGATCATCTTGGACCTGATGTTGCCAAAGATCGATGGTCTAGAAGTGGCTAAGCGGGTGCGGGCCAAGCACACGATGCCAATCATCATGGTAACGGCCAAGGACTCAGAGCTTGATAAGGTCTTGGGTCTCGAACTCGGGGCGGATGATTACGTCACTAAGCCGTTCTCCAACCGGGAACTGGTGGCCCGGGTCAAGGCTAACCTACGGCGGCAAGCGACCCTGAAGGCCCCGGCGGAAGAAGATAAGAATACTGATATTAAGGTTGGGGACTTGACGATTCATCCCGAAGCCTACACGGTTACTAAGCGAGGCGAGAACATCAACCTGACCCACCGCGAATTTGAATTACTCCATTACCTGGCTCAGCACATCGGTCAGGTTATCAACCGGGAGCACCTCCTGCAAACCGTCTGGGGTTATGATTACTTTGGTGATGTGCGGACCGTGGATGTAACGGTTCGGCGTCTGCGGGAAAAGATTGAGGACAACCCGAGCCACCCGCAATGGTTGATTACGCGGCGTGGTGTCGGCTACTATTTAGCAAATCCTGATCAGAATTAGAGGCTGAACAGTTGTGAACAGCAAGTTAAAATTTTATCAATCGATTCGTTTTAAAATCGCCCTCGTATTTGCGTTGATGCTAATGCTGACGCTGGAATGCGTCGGGGCGGTTTTTGTGCGTCAATTGGAGCATCAAAACCTAAACACCTTCAAACAATCGATCGAGTTACCATCCTATGTTGACAACTCGCTGAGTGAGCAGCTGGCCCGTTCGGACACCCATAAGGCCAACCGCCAGATCCGTCAGATTTTATCCGAGGTTAACAATAATAACATTTCGGAGATCCGGGTAATCGACAACAAGGGGGTCATCCGGGGAACCAGTAACTCCGATAACCGGGGCGTGATTGGGCAAAAGACTACTGACCAGGTCGTTAAGGCTACCCTGTTGAATAACCGGTCGCACTCAGAGAATGTTTACGATAACGGTAATCACAATCGCTACTACGTCAACGTGATTCCCCTGGTCGACAATAGCAATAACAACGTCATCGGGGCGGTCTACCTGCGGGCCAGTCTGGAGTCGGTCTACTCCAACATCAACAGCATTACCCTGATTTACCTTTCAGCGGCCCTGATCACAATTGCGATCGGTCTTATTTTAGCAATTCTTATTTCCCAGGAAATAACCCGGCCAATTGAAGAGATGCGAAAACAAGCCCTGCGGATTGCCCGGGGTGACTTCTCTGGTCAGGTCCGGGTCATGGGTAACGACGAGCTGGGTCAGCTTGCCGGGGCCGTCAATAACCTGTCTGTTCGGGTGGAAGAAGCCCAGGCATCGACGGATTCAGAACGGCGGCGGCTGGATAGTGTCCTTTCGCACATGTCTGATGGGGTGCTGGCGACCGACCGTCGTGGGAACGTAACAATTGTCAACAATATGGCCCTGCAGTTGCTGGGGGTTGATCATGAGGATGACCTGATCGGTAAATCGATCATCGACGTGCTCGATATTCGGCATGACTACACGGTTCGTCAACTCGTCAATTCCGACCAGCGGGAAATGATTATTGACATGTCAAACGACGGTAACAACCTAATCCTGAATGCCTATTTCTCACCAATCCAACGAGAATCCGGCTTTGTCAGTGGGTTGGTCTGTGTTCTGCATGACGTAACGAGTCAGCAGAAGGAGGAACGGGAGCGTAAGCAATTTGTCTCCAACGTTTCCCACGAGTTGCGGACGCCACTGACTAGTGTGCATAGTTACGTCGAGGCCCTGAGCGATGGCGCCTGGAAGGATAAGGAAGTGGCCCCGAAGTTCTTGAACGTCATCCAAGGGGAGACCGACCGGATGATCCGGATGATCAACGACCTGTTGAGTCTTTCCCGGATGGATGCGGGAACCACGAAGCTGAACCTTGAATACGTCAACATCAAGGAGCTACTCAACTACATTCTGAACCGCTTTGACATGATCATTAAGAATGAAGAAGGAGACTCCAGTAAGAAGAAGTACAAGATCGAACGCCACTTCACCAAGAAGGATCTGTGGGTGGAGATTGATACCGACAAGTTCACCCAGGTGATTGATAACATCATGAACAACGCGATCAAGTACTCACCAGATGGGGGAACTATCACGGTCCGCCTGCTGGAGACCCACAACCATGTCATCATGAGCATTTCTGACCAAGGACTGGGGATTCCTCGGAAGGACCTCGGCCGGATCTTTGACCGCTTCTTCCGGGTTGATAAGGCCCGGAGCCGGAAGCAGGGGGGGACCGGTCTTGGTCTAGCAATTTCCAAGGAGGTCATCAACATGCTTGGTGGCCAGATCTGGGTTGATAGTGTCGAAGGCCACGGCTCGACCTTCTATATCTCACTGCCGTACGTACCATATGAAGAGGAGGATGACTGGGATGATCAAGAAGCTGAGAAGTAATTGGCTGACGATTGCCCTGACCCTGGTGGTCCTGTTTAGTCTGATCTTGTCAGGAATCATCTGGACGGATCCTTTTCAGTATGAACGACCCCATCGGGAGACCAGCAGTACTCAGTCACAGCAGTTTACCACTACCCAGTCAATGGGCGATGTCTACCTGCCGACAACGATCGTGCGAACGGATCGGGATAGTCAACAGACCCTGCTCTATAGTCAGCGGGCCAACCTGGTCAACGATGTTAAAAAGAATCTACGGAATTGGAAACTTGGTCGGACGAGCGAGGTTAAGACCAACAACAGTGATGTTTACCTGAGCTACTTACGGAACCGGCATTCGTTGATGCTGAACTACCCAGATAGTGTTTCCGGCGACGTCTTTAATGAAACCTTTGGCCAGTCGATCGATACAAACCGGGTTAAGGGAATCAACCACATTGTGATTCCGCTTGATGGCGAACACGAGATCTACTTGCTACGGGACTACCACTACAGCGTCTACCGGGTCCAGGTTAGCCGGGGTGACTTCGCTAAGCTGCCGAAGAGCGGCCGACATGTCCAGCCAATCCCAGTTGACTACAAGATCATCAAGGGCCATGCCATGATGATGTACCCTGATTCGTTTAAATTACCTAAGCTGGCATACCAAGTCAGCAACCAACGAATCAATAACCTCAGCACCAACTTGATGAGTACTAATCAACACACCAATGTTACTTCACATGATGATGGTGACAAGACGATCTACACAGATGGCACTAACCGGCATTTGGTTTATGATCACACGACCGGGACAGTTGACTACGAAAATGATATCGGCCATTCCAATGTTGTAACGACCGGCCAGCTGTACGTACACTTCTACAACACTTTGGTGAAGACGGGGATGCCCCTGGATAACATCCGCTTCGACCAGGCTAAGGACCATCACCGGACCTTCATTTACCGGACCTATGTCGAGGGCTTCCCGATCATCAATGCGGATGGTTACGGTGGTGCTAAGCTCCAGGCGACCCAGAGTGGAATTGAACGCTACTGGTTGAGCCTGTATACGGTTCAGGTGCCACTGCCGCTCAGTGGTGAGACGGTCAAGTTGCCATCAACCACTACCGTTATCAATGAGTTGCACGCAAGTAGTCGTTTCAAGGATATTACTGATCTGCGGGTTGGTTACCTTTGGAAAGATAATCAGCAGGATGATAAGGTTGTTAAAATCGTGCCAACCTACTTTGTAAAGTACCACCACCACTGGGTTGACTACACAGAGCTGCTGAAGTAAGGAGGATAAAAGATGAATTTCAAACGAATTCAATGGATATTTCTTTTTGCCTTCCTCATCTTTGACCTTGTTGTTGCTGGTAACCTGTTCCTTCAGAATCGCTTTACGATTTCCAGTAGTGCGCCCAACCGTCAAGAGGTTATCTTAAAGGAGATGCGCTCAGACGCCATCACCAGTGTTGACTTATCTAATCATGCCCAGAGCGGCTACTACATTGCTGGAACGCGTTCTGGCGAGAATGGTGAGTTGGGTCAGCAGGCTGGTAAGTTGCGTGATCAGAATTACCATTTCAACTCGGATGAACTTGCTAGTGACCTCGAAACGGGGGTCAAGATTAATTCAAAGCATCCGGAAAAGCGGTTAAATCGTCTGGTAGGAGATAATCGGTCAATCGCCCTCGGTAGTCATTACCGATATGCACCTCAGCTGTCTGATCGGCGCACAGTAGTCTACACCCAGCAATTGGCCGGGCGGGCGTTGAACTCACCAGATGGGCAGATTCGTTTCCGGGTTAATAACAACAGCGAGGTTCTAGGCTACACTCAGACCTACCTTGCGGACACCCGAATTCTGCGGCCCGAGGCAGCAACGATCAGCCAGCAGCACGCGGTAACGTGGTTGTACAAGCATAACCTAATTCCCAACAACTCCCAGGTTCGCTGGGCTAAACTGGCCTATACCAAGCTTTTGACCACCAGCAGCCATAATCAGGCCGTCTACGTACCAACCTGGATCATCGAAGTTCGGACCAAGAACGACGATACCGTCCAGCAGCTACGGGTCAACGCCTTCAATAGCACAATTATGCGGAGTACCCCGGGCAGCGTTAACACCAGTTCATTAGGAAAATAAGGAGAAGTTAGACGTGAGTGAAAAGGATTTTTTGCGATACAGTATTCTAGCCAGTGGGAGCACAGGAAACGTGACCTACTTGGAGACCGTCCATCACCGGATCCTGATTGATGCCGGGCTGAGCGGTAAGCGAATTGAGAATCTGATGAACAAGATCGATCGGTCGCTCAAGGATGTTGAGGCGATCTTTGTGACCCATGAGCACAGTGACCACAGCCATGGGGTCGGGGTGCTAGCGCGGCGTTACGGAATGGATGTTTATGCCAATGAGGGAACCTGGCAGGCCATGGCGAAGCGCGTCGGCAAGATTCCCCTGGAGCAGAAACATGTTCTGGCGCCGAACAAGGTGGCTGACCTGGGAGACATGGAGGTTGAGAGCTTTGCGGTCTCCCATGACGCCGCTGAGCCGCAATTTTATCAGGTTCACCATGACAACAAGACCTTCTGTATTCTGACGGATACCGGCTATGTCTCTGATCGGGTGGCCGGCACGATCAAAAATGCGGATGCCTACCTGATGGAGTGTAACCATGATACGGAGATGCTGCGGATGGGTCCCTACTCCTGGCCGCTAAAGCAGCGGATCTTAGGCGATGAAGGACACCTTTCCAATGAGGAGGGGGCAGATGCCCTGATGGATGTCATCGGTTCCCGAACCAAGGAAATCTTTCTCGGCCACCGAAGCCAGCACAATAATATGCGTTCACTGGCCCACTTGACCGTTGCCAGTATGATGGAGCAACATGATTTCGGGGTCGATCATGACTTTAAGCTAGCCGATGCCGAGCCGGCAACACCGAGTCAACTAATAACGTTATAAGTGTCACCGAAATTAAAGACTTACTTCATTGATTCTTCACAATTAACCGGTATGGTGAAGAAAAAGATACGGAGGGATAGTAATGGATAATAATAACCAACGGTCGCCACGACGGAGCAACCGTTTCTGGCTGAAGGTTGCTGGGGTCGGCCTGGTTGCCGGACTAATTGGGGGCGGTGTTGCTGTTGGTGTTGGCGGCGCAGTTCAGCATCATGAGAACGTCACCAGCACTCGGGTACCAAGTGGCTCTAATAAGTCAGGCGGTACTAAGGTCAACAAGAACAAGGCTGATCTGAATGGAGCCGCTACCAAGGCATATGATTCCGTCCAGGGAGCAGTGGTCAGTGTCATCAACAAGCAGGAAGTCCAGCAGAATAGTGGCATGGGGATTTTCGGCCTTTATTCCGCTGGTGGCGATGACAACTCGTCAAATTCCAACAATAGTGGTAAGCTTCAGACGGCTAGTGAAGGGTCTGGGGTAATCTACAAGAAGGATGGCAAGACAGCTTACATTGTCACTAATAACCACGTGGTCAAGGGTTCCAATGCCCTGCAAGTAATTCTGAGCAATGGTAAAAAGGTCGACGCCCAGCTTGTCGGGACGGATTCTGCCACCGACCTGGCTGTCTTGAAGATCAATGCGGCTAACGTCACCACCGTGGCCCAGTTCGGGAACTCTAACTCAATTGCGGCCGGCCAAGATGTCCTGGCCATCGGTTCGCCAATGGGCAGCGAGTATGCCAACACCGTGACAAAGGGGATCGTATCTGCCAAGAACCGGACCCTGAAGGCAGGAACTGACGGCACGCTGACGTCGGTTATCCAGACCGACGCCGCCATTAACTCCGGTAATTCTGGTGGCCCCCTGATCAACATGGCTGGTCAGGTGATTGGGATCAACTCAATGAAGCTCTCTTCGGATAACGAGGGTTCCTCGATTGAGGGGATGGGTTTTGCAATCCCAAGTAACGAAGTCGTTTCGATCATCAACCAGCTGATCAAGAACGGAAAGATCGACCGGCCCGCATTAGGAATCGGCATGGTCGACCTGAGCAACGTCACTACCGACCAGCAGCAGTCCGTCCTCAAGCTGCCAAGCAATGTTAACAAAGGGGTCGTGATCATGCAGGTCGAGAGTGGCTCGGCGGCCGACAGTGCAGGGTTGAAGCAGTATGACGTGATCACCCAGCTCGGTGACACGAAGGTAACGAACGCTAACACTCTGAGGGCGGCCCTGTACAAGTACAAGGTTGGCGACAGCACCAAGGTAACCTACTACCGGAACGGTAAACAACAGACCAGCACCGTTCACCTGACGAAGGCGGCCAGCGGCGATGATAGCCAGTCGTCGCAGCAAGATGACGGGCAATAAAGAAAAGCAAAAGGATTGCGATCACACCGGTCGCAATCCTTTTACTATGCTAAAATGCAACTAATGACTAAGACAGGAGGACTTATTGATAATGAACAATCGAAACTTCAAGTATCCAGATACCCGGGCGTATAACTTTGTTGTTAATCGGCTGCACGAGCGCGGGGTCGAACTGGAAGACCTCGTCGATGTGATCTATCAGACCCAGAAGGAATTTGAACCGGCCCTCACAGTGGAACGCTGCCGGGAATACCTGACTGACGCTATGCACAAGCGAGAGCTGCTGAATAATGCTATGGTGATGTTGGAACTCGACCGGCTGACCGAAGCCGGCGAAGTCGACGAACCACTTTCTAGTATTATCAAGAATGATGTGGGCGTCTTTGGGGTGGATGAGACGCTAGCGCTCCAGATCGCTAACATCTATGGAACAATTGGGACGACGAACTTCGGTTACTTTGACCGGGTCAAGAAGGGGATCATGGCTAAATTTGATCGGGATGGTCGCCATGTCAATACCTTCATCGATGACCTGCTAGCAGCGATTGTGGCGGCGGCCTGTGGTAAGATTGCTCATAAGTACGCCTAGTTCGAGCTGCGTAATTGATAAATAACCGAACTATTTGCTGATCATTTAGAATAAAGTTTATGATGCCACGGTCGGTTGCCTGATGAGCACATTCCGTGGTATTTTTACTAGGAATTTAATAGAAAAATGAGATTAAAATGAGCTGTGGATAAGTCCGTGGAAAAGTCATGGGTCATCCTTTAGAAATTCTTAATTATTGTAATGACGGCATTTATACCAGTTGAAAAGTTATCCACAGGCAAGCCGACGTGATGTTGATAAGTGGAAGTTTGCATAGTTTAAAACGCTGAATCCCTTGGTATGACTGACTTTTGGGGTGCTTGCAACGAACAACTGTTTTTGTGGAAAACTGTGGATAACTTTTAGTGGTGAAAGGGTTTTACCGATTAAAATTAGGCCGAACATTCGGGAGATCCGAAAAATGAGTTATGCACTTGTGGATAAGTGTGTGGATAATTTGTGGAAAGTGGTGGATAATTGTGAATATTAAAATTATTGGTGTTGGAAAATTGAAGGAAAAGTATTTTAAGGCCGGAATTGCCGAGTATTCTAAACGGCTGGGGCGCTTTTGTAAATTTCAGATTGTTGAGGTACCGGATGAAAAGGCACCAGAATCCCTAAGTCAAGCCGAGATGGATGAGGTGATGGCTAAGGAAGGGGAACGGATCCTGGCTAAGATTAAGGACCGCGAGTATGTGTACGCCTTGGCGATCAAGGGAAAAGAACGCAGCTCGGAGGAGTTTGCTAAGGAAATTAACCAACTGACAACCTATGGGCACAGTGACATCACCTTTGTTATCGGAGGTTCATTAGGATTGAGTCCAGAAGTTTTGAAACGCGCCGACACGCAGATTTCCTTTGGGCGGTTCACCCTGCCGCACCAGTTGATGCGCTTGGTTTTGACCGAGCAAATTTACCGGGCCTTCACGATTATCAACGGCCTGCCTTATCATAAATAATTAAGGAAAGCTTAGGGATCGTAAAATCTGTTAATAGTCTGTACCGTTCCCTATTGGCGGTCAGCAGTCCCTGTTAGAATAAAGTCAGATTATAAAACGGGGAGTTGATAGACTACTTCAATGGACATTAACAGGTTGAAGCGACTGTTATTACTCTGCTTGGTGATCATTGGGCTCACGCTGACTGATCGATCCGTTCGGGCAGCCACCACTGAGTTCGCAATGTCGCCGCTGACCACTACCGCTGTTCCGGTCACGTCAGGGGAACAACGTGAACCGCGGCAGCGTAAGCTCCAATTCCGGGCCCGGCTGCTGAAGCACTGGTGGCAGCCGCGCATCGGTGCCGTAGCTATATCGCGGCGACCGATCATTACAAAGATCATCTAAAAAATGGGGTCAGCAGATTGCTGGCCTTTTTTGGTAAGTATCCTAGAATAAAGTTAAGCAACACGTGATAGGAGGTCCTTTATGATGAAGAAAGTCGCAATTATTGTCGGGAGTATCCGGCCTAACCGGCGGAGCAGTCAGGTGGCCGCATGGTTGAAGGTTCAGCTGCAGAAGAGTCGGCGGGTGGAATTCGATGTAATCGAGCTAGCTGACGTTGATTTACCAATGATGGATGAATCGGCAATTCCGTTTACGGGCATCTATGAGCATGCCAAGACGCGGGAATGGAGCAAGACGATCAGTCAGTATGCCGGCTTCGTCTTTGTTTTCCCACAATATAACTGGGGTTACCCGGCCGCGTTGAAGAACGCCCTTGATTACCTGGCAAAGGAATGGCAGGGTAAGCCAGTCAGCCTGGTAACGTTTGGTGGGCACGGCGGGACCCAGGCCCAGGTTGCCATGCGGTTAGTGGTTGCTGGACTAGGAATGACCCAAATGGCGGTTAACCTGCAGATCAGTCTGATGCCGAGCGATTCGGTTGCCAAGGCTGACCGCCTCCTGCATACTCATGATCAGGAGGCCGCTCTCCTGCGTCAGGACTTTGAAAATCGTCTGGGATAATTGTGCGATATTAAACGACCATCAGCTTTTGGTGGTCGTTTTTGTATTTTTGGAATCGATTTCTTTGCGATTTTATTAAAAGAATATACAATTCTAAATATTTGTTCAATTTTGCACATAAATTAGCATATGTTCTTGATTTTGTCGGAAATCTATGTGACGATGATAACGTATTCAAAAGCCAAGAGGAGGCTATTATTTATGAATAGACAATTTGATTTCTTAATGCCAAGTGTTAACTTCTTTGGTCCTGGTGTTATCGCCAAGATTGGTGACCGTGCTAAGATGCTTAACATGCACAAGCCACTGGTCGTTACCCAAGAGAGCTTGGAAAAGATCGAAAACGGCCCCGTTGTTCAAACGATTGAATCACTGAAGAAGGCTGGCGTGGACTACGCCATCTTCACCGGTGTTGAACCTAACCCAAAGATTCGTAACATCAAGGCTGGTAAGAAGATGTACGAAGAAGAGAAGTGTGACTCCATCATCACTGTTGGTGGGGGCTCTGCTCACGACTGTGGTAAGGGAATCGGTATTATCCTGACTAACGGTGATGACATCACCAAGTTGGCCGGAATTGAAACGCTGGACAACCCACTGCCACCTCTGATGGCTGTTAACACCACCGCCGGGACTGGTTCAGAATTGACCCGGCACGCGGTTATCACGAACGAAGAAGACCACCTGAAGTTCGTTGTTGTTTCCTGGCGTAACATTCCATTGGTATCCTTCAACGACCCAATGCTGATGCTCGGCGTTCCACAATCAGTTACTGCTGCTACTGGTTGCGATGCCTTCGTTCAGGCCATCGAACCATACGTTTCCGTTGACCACAACCCAATCACGGACAGTCAATGTAAGGAAGCCATTCAACTGATTCAAGAAGCATTGCCAGAAGCTGTTGCCAATGGTCAAAACGTTGAGGCCCGGACCAAGATGGTTGAAGCCGAAATGCTGGCCGGGATGGCCTTCAACAACGCCAACCTGGGTTACGTTCACGCAATGGCTCACCAACTTGGTGGTCAATACGATGCTCCACACGGTGTTTGCTGTGCATTGCTGCTGACCACGGTTGAAGAGTACAACCTGATCGCTTGCCCAGACCGGTTCGCTGAACTGGCACAAATCATGGGCTACGACACCACTGGCCTGACTACCATGCAAGCCGCTCAAAAGTCCATTGACGGCATGCGTGAGATGTGCAAGGCAGTTGGTATTCCATCATCCATCAAGGCAATCGGTGCTAAGCCAGAAGACTTCCCATTGATGGCTGAAAATGCCCTGAAGGATGGGAACGCATTCTCCAACCCACGTAAGGGTACGAAGCAAGACATCATTGACCTTTACCAAAAGGCATACGATGGTATTTACTAATTAACGGTGTGGGCACATTTAATTAGCGACGAAAAAAGTCACCCGCAGGTGAAAATCTCATCTGCGGGTGACTTTTTTAATATTCAACTAGTTTTCTTTAACAAAACCGTCCTGAACAAACTTCGTCCCAAATGCCAGGGTGTTTTCAACCGGGCACTTACGAGCAACGTCGGCGAGGAACTGCTTAATGTCCTCGTCTGATTCGTCGCTGCGGACATGTGGCTGGTAACGGATTTCGGTAAACTTGTAGCGGTTGTCGTCATTGGCAACATCCTCACGGCCCAGGTCACCTTCAATATCGACCCAGAAGGCGCGGAGGTCGAAGTGTCGCTTGCGGGCTAATTCTGTGGCAGTGATTGCCTGGCAGGCCCCAAACGAGGTGAGGAGAATCTCGACTGGGTTCATCCCCGTGTTGGTGCTTTCTGGCTCGTCAAAAGTGATTTCAAAGCCGCGTGCTCCCGCAGAAACCTGCATCCCAGTGGTAGTCTTAGTTGCCTTTACCTTATAAGTACTCATAGAAAACGCTCCCTTGCTTTTTCTCCTAGTGTACTTGGGCAGTACAGGGGGCGTCAATTTTAATGCCTAGGCTGAAACTGTATGTGGTGACTTTTGGCCATTTAGGATCAGCAGGACATCGTTGAGGGCAAAGTCGACCATGTTCTTGACAGCTAGGTTGGTGAAGAAGGCGATATGTGGGGTCAGGATAACGTTATCCAGATCGTGGAGCTCCTGAATCTGAGGCTCATCGGCTAGTCCCCGTTCCCGGCGGTCAGTTTGGAAGACCGGTCCTTCGCCTTCAACCGTATCAAGGGCGGCAGCAGCGATGGTGCCTTTCTTCAAGGCTTGAATCAGATCGGCGGTATTGACGACGGGGCCCCGACTGGCATTGACCAGGCCCGCGGTTGTCTTCATCAGGGCAAAATCCTTGGCCGTCAATAGGCCTTCTGAAGTGGGGTTAAGATCAACATGGAGAGTGACCACGTCGGCGCGTTTGAGGAGGTCCTCCTTACTGGTGTATTCCACGATATCTTTCATTTCATCGCGGGGATGAGTATCAAAACCGAGGACGGTGGCTCCCAGGGCATTGAGGAGCTTGGCGAGGGTCCCACCGATTCGGCCGACCCCAATAATTCCGATGGTCGCCGTGTGGATTTCAAGGGCCTGTTCGTCACTAAACCAGCGGTAGTCATTGGCGGCCACCTGGTGGTCAAAGCGGTATGACTTACGGAGGAGCCGGAAGATCTGCATCAGGGCATGTTCGGCACGCTGCGGGGGGAGTAGGCCGGGACGTTGGTGACAATCAAACCGTTGGCCTTTGCGGCGGCCAGGTCAACCATGTCGAAGCCGGCTGTTCGGGTGGCAATCTGTTTGATCCCGTTAGCCTTCAGCTGAGGGTAGACGGCAGGGTCGACCTGGCTGCGTTGCTGAATTACCAGGCCATTGACATCGGCTGTTAAGTCGACGGCATCGTCGATTAACTTGGGGGTGGTGACGATCTCGATCCCATGTTTCTTGGCAAATTCCTTAATTGCGGGTTGTTCATCGTCCCGGACGCTGGTCATTAAAATCTTGGTCATAATTAGTCCTCCTCTATAAAGTGCTTGATGCGTTCAACGGCGGTCTTGATGTTATCAAGACTGGTGGCGTAACTGATCCGCAGGTGGCCCTGCCCGCCGGCACCGAAGTAGGAACCCGGAATGACGGCGACTTTCCCCTTCTGGGCGAGGTCGGTCGCGAACTTGACGTCGTCGGTACCAAACTTAGCTGGTAGCTTGGCAAATACGTAGAAGGCCCCGTTGGGAGTGGTGATCTCAAAGCCTAGCTTACGGAGGGCAGTGACGAGGAAGTCCCGCCGCTCCTGGTAGGCGGTCTTCATCTGCTGGGTAGCGGTCTTACCGGTATCGGTGGCAAAGGCAGCGGTGGCGGCGGCCATTGCAGGATCGGAAGCCGCTGTGACCATCATGGCGTGGGCGGCGCTGACGGGTCCCATCAATTCCTTAGGGCCAGCAATAAAACCGATTCGGTAACCAGTCATGGCATGGGACTTGGAAGCTCCGTTCAGGACCAGGGTCTGGTCAGGAATGAATTCCGCGATAGAGCTGTGGCGACCGTTGTAGACCAGCTCGGAGTAAATTTCATCGGCGATCACGATCAGGTTAGTGTCCTTGACCGTCTCCGCGAGGGCCTTGATCTGGTCGTGGGTGTAGGTAACGCCGGTCGGGTTAGATGGGTAATTTAGGACCAGGGCCTTGGCGTTTGGATGTTCTTTCAGAACTTGCTTGAGCCGGGCGGGTGTCAGGACAAAGTCATCAGCACTGGTGTCAATTTCGACCGGGGTACTACCAAGCAGGGTGGTGACGGATGCGTACAGTGGGAAGGTCGGTGTGGCGATCAGGACCTCATCGCCAGGATTGGTGATGGCGGTCAGTGAGGCATAGATTCCCTCGGTAGCGCCAACAGTGACCGCGATCTCGCTGGCGGGGTCGTAGGTCAGGTCGTAACGGTCCGTCATGAAGTGCGCGATGGCTTTGCGCAGGGCCACAGTCCCATTGCCGGGGGCGTAGTGGGAGTCGTTATCCTGGATACTCTTGATGGCGGCCTCCTTCATGGCTTCCGGGACGTTGAAGTCGGGCTCCCCCAGCGTCAGCTTGATAATTCCGGGGATGGCGCTGGCTTGGTAGTCGAACTGGCGGATACCGACTGATTTGAGGCGGGCAAAGTTCTTGTTAAGATTTTTCATGATTGCAGGTTTTACAGTGGGCATAAGATTCATCCTCCTTAAAATGAGAAAAGGCCCCGATACTGAAATGCTTCAGTATCCGGACCCTTCATCAGATTGGAATGAGTATATAAAGAAGGCTTCCGGATACTTGGGGCTTATCCGGAAAGCACAATGATGAAATCACTGCTGGCTAGCGGACAAGCTGTCGCTAAACCAGAAGTCATACGCTTGTTTCAGTTGGTGCATAGCGTTATTCATCATTGGCTCCTCCTTTTGATTAACTGATTAGGGTCTATTTTAATTATTTTTTAATGAAAGTCAACGTCTAAATTAAAAAAGATTAAAAATATTGTGAAGAAGCGTTCAAAATAGCGGCAGAACTGACGTGGGGATGGGACGATAATCAATCAAAAATAAGTGAAAATTAATTCACATTTTTCATATATCACGCTTGTGTTATATCACAAATGTGGTATAATAATAATCGTGAAGGAAGTGAATAGCGATGCGGATCGATATAAAACACTATCTGGAGGTTAACGATTTAACCATCTACCAGGTGTCGAAGCGCTCCGGCTATGGCTACACGACTTTACATAAATCATTTAACAAACCACAATCAAGTTCTACATCGCTTAATTTGCGTGATCTTGACGCACTGGCCCGTGCCCAGCACAAGGCAATGTGGCAGGTCCTTCGCGAACTGGAGACGCACTATTTAGAGCGCGATCGTGGTGAGTCGACGTAGCCAGAGGGCGTCAAACCTTAAATAATGACTACAAATTTTGAAAAAAACTAATTAATAGGGAGGTACTGCATAATGGCTCAAAATCCAATGGATCCATTTAACAGCGATATGAATGACATCTTTAACCAATTAATGGGCGGCATGAACGGCTATAACTCCGAAAACCGTCGCTACATGATTAATGGTCGTGAAGTTACACCAGAAGAGTTTGCTCAATACCGGCAGACTGGTCAATTGCCTGGTGGTGCAGCACCACAAGCTGGCCACCCAGGTCAACAACCAAACGAAGGTAAGGAGAGCATTCTCCACAAGCTTGGCCGGAACCTGACCGAAGAAGCCCGGCAAGGTGAGCTGGACCCCGTAATTGGCCGGAACAAGGAAATTCAAGAAACTGCCGAAATCTTAAGTCGGCGGACTAAGAACAACCCAGTGCTGGTTGGTGACGCCGGGGTTGGTAAGACGGCTGTTGTCGAAGGCCTGGCTCAGGCTATTGTTCACGGTGATGTTCCAGCTCCAATCAAGGACAAGGAAATTATCAGCATTGACATTTCTGGTCTGGAAGCTGGTACCCAATACCGTGGGAGCTTCGAAGAAAACATGCAGAAGCTGATTGATGAAGTCAAGAAGGCGGGGAACATTATCCTCTTCTTCGATGAAATTCACCAAATTATCGGTGCCGGTTCTACTGGCTCTGACAGTGGTTCCAAGGGGATGGCTGATATTATCAAGCCAGCCCTTTCCCGTGGTGAAATCACGGTTATCGGTGCCACTACCCAAGACGAATACCGGAACACCATCATGAAGGATGCTGCCTTGGCACGGCGGTTCAACCCAGTTACGGTTAATGCCCCAAGCAAGGCCGACACAGTTGCCATCCTGAAGGGGATCCGGGATCTCTACGAACGTCACCACAACGTCAAGTTGCCTGACGACGTTCTCCAGGCAGCGGTTGACTACTCTGTTCAATACATGCCACAACGAGCACTGCCAGACAAGGCCATTGACCTGATTGATATGACGGCCGCTCACTTGGCTGCTAAGCACCCAGCACACGATGCAAAGCAGATCGAAGCTGAAATCAAGAAGGAAGAAAAGACCCAGAAGGACGCTGCAGCAAAGGAAGACTACAAAGCTGCCCAAGCTGCTAAGGACAAGATTGCTGACCTGAAGAAGCAACTTAACCAAAACTCCGAAGACGAAAAGGTTACGGCAACTCCAGAAGACGTTGCTAACGCCGTTGAACAGATGACTGGTATTCCAGTATCCAAGATCGGTGCCAGCGATGTTGAACGTCTGAAGGACATGGACAAGCGGCTTGAAGGCAAGGTTATCGGCCAAGACGAAGCCGTTGAAGCTGTTTCGCGGGCTATCCGGCGTAACCGGGCTGGCTTTGACGAAGGTGACCAACCAATTGGTTCCTTCCTCTTCGTTGGTCCTACCGGGGTTGGTAAGACTGAACTGGCTAAGCAATTAGCCCTTGATATGTTCGGTTCCAAGAACGACATCATCCGGTTGGATATGTCTGAATACTCAGACCGGACAGCTGTTTCCAAGCTGATTGGGACGACTGCTGGTTACGTTGGTTACGACGACAACAGCAACACCTTGACTGAAAAGGTTCGTCGTCACCCATACTCCATCATTCTGCTTGATGAAATTGAAAAGGCTAACCCACAAGTTATTACCCTCTTGCTGCAAGTACTCGATGATGGTCGCCTGACTGACGGTCAAGGTAACACCATTGACTTCAAGAACACGATCATCATTGCTACTTCCAACGCCGGTTACTCCAGCGATGCCCCAATCAAGCTGGGTGACAACGAAGACGAGGAAGACTTGATCAAGAAGTTGACCAATTACTTCCGTCCAGAATTCCTCAACCGGTTCAACGCCATTGTTGAATTCCACAGTCTGACCAAGGAAGACCTGCAGAAGATCGTTGACCTGATGCTTGCCGATGTTAACAAGACCTTGGCTAAGAAGGACATGGACGTTAAGGTAACGCCAACGGCTAAGAAGTACCTGATCGACGAAGGTTACGACAAGGCCATGGGTGCTCGTCCACTTCGTCGGGTTATCGAACGTGAAATTCGTGACAAGGTAACTGACTACTACCTTGACCACCTGGACGCAAAGCACTTAGTTGCTGAGATGAAGGATGGCAAGCTGGTAATCGTTGATGCCAAGGATGCTGCCAAGGACGACAGCAAGGAATACACGGCCAAGGATGACCAAGCTGACGACAAGGATGCTAAGAAAGAAGACAAGTAATTCAGTCGATGATAATCGCTGAATAATAATTAAGACCCGTTCGAGAGCTTTTCCGAGCGGGTCTTTTGTTTACTTGTCGTGGTGGAGCAGTGGCTTCATGAAGTCGTTGCTAACATGTTGTTGAGGTTGTGGCTGGGTGATATTGAGCTCAAAGGCCAGGCGGCGGGGATCGAGTTTATCGTCGACCTCGATGTTACCCCGGTACTCAAAGCCACAGCTCTTGGCTAGTCCCTGCATAGCGGCGTTGACGGGGTGGGTATCCAGACGGAAGTTGGTGAACCCCTTGGCCAGCCCTAGCGTCAATAAATTGGAGATCAGGAATTGTCCGAGGTGCTGACCGCGGAAGTGACTGCTGATTACCACCCGGTGGAAGGTGGCATATGGTTGGGTCGTCTGGGCCCACTGCCCATTTGTGATGTGTTTATAAGTAGAATCGGGGGTAAGCTGCATAGCCACGTAGCCAGCAACTTGCTGTTCGATTACGAGGACCCAGCCGATCTTTTTTTCGATGTCCTCAGTAATCATGGTTACGTTGGGGTGACCATCCTGCCACTGGGGACTGCCAGCCTTTTTCATGGCAGCCTTGGCATCACTAATGATCTTCATGATAGTGTCACGGTCAGCCAGCTGGGCCTGGCGAAGGTAAATCTGCGTCATTTTTCTGCACTTCTTTCTGTGAAATTTATGGATAATATTAACACAGATTCGAATATTTGCCGCTATTCGATCAGCAAGGGGTGCGTTAAAATGATAATAATAACTTGTGAGGAGGAGTAGCGATGGCGTTAACGTGGGCGATTGTTCGCTGGATTATTCTAGCCATTATCCTGATCAACGAAATTGCAGCGATCTACACGGTTTTTCGTGAGAAACGGGATATTGCGGCCACCTGGGCCTGGCTATTGGTCCTAACCCTGATTCCAGTCATTGGCTTCATCATCTACGCCTTTCTCGGGCGGAAGCTGCCTCATCGGCGATTGAACTTGATGAAAACTCAGACCCAACTTCGGATCCAGGAGGCTATTAACCGCCAGAAACAGCAGTTTATTAATATGCCCCAGCCGCGGCACACCACTACCCAGATTTACCGGCGAACGGTGATGCTTTTCCAGAGCCTAGACGACTCCTTTCTCAGTCAGCATAACCGAGTGACAATCTACACGGACGGGCAAAAGCTCTTCCGCCAGATGTTTGACGAAATCGCAGCGGCTAAGAAGAGCATCCACATTGAGTTCTACACTATTTATAATGACCAAATTGGTAATCAGCTGCGGACACTTCTGGAGCGGAAGGCTGCTGAAGGGGTTGAAGTCCGAGTCCTCTATGATTCCTGGGGATCAATGGGGGTACGCCAGAGCTTCTATGATGGCCTGCGAGAACGGGGCGGTCATGCCACGCAATTCCTGTTGACCCACAACAACCTCTTTGATTTCCGGCTGAACTACCGTGATCACCGGAAGATCGTGGTGCTTGATGGTAAGATCGGTTACGTCGGGGGCTTCAATATTGGTGATCAGTATCTGGGGCGGCTGCCGAAGTTTGGCCCTTGGCGTGATACCCATCTGCGAGTTGTTGGCGGGGGTGTCTATGGACTGCAACGGCGGTTTATCGGTGACTGGAACGCCTCGGTCAGTCGAAGCTCGGAAAAGATAAATCACTACCGGCAATACTTTCCTGAGATCAAGGTTCAACATGGTTCGACTGCCCTCCAAGTGGTCTCTAGTGGTCCGGAATCGGAACTGGAAAAGATCAAGTTGGGGTATCTGCGACTAATTAACACTGCGCAGGACCATATTTGGATTCAGACCCCCTACTTGATCCCTGACGACAGCGTCCTGGATGCATTACGAGTAGCCGCTCACTCCGGGATTGATGTCCGAATCATGATCCCATGTAAGCCCGATCACCCCTTTGTGTACCGGGCAACACAATACTATGCCCATGTCTTGGCTAATGAAGGAGTGACCATCTATACCTACCAGCGGGGCTTCCTTCACGCTAAGACAATGATGATTGACGGCAAGATGTCCTCAGTCGGGTCGGCAAACCTGGACTTTCGAAGCTTCAAGCTAAACTTCGAAATTAACGCCTTCATCTACGACAGTGACACCACCGACCAGCTGGAGCAGATTTTTGTCAATGATATCCGCAATAGCCGGGTGGTCACGGCCACAGCCTTTGATCAGCAACCGCGCTGGTTGCACTTCAAGCAGCGCTTCTCCCGACTACTTTCCCCAATTCTCTAAGAAATTATAATGATACATAGACGGCCCCAAACATTCGGGAAAACTGAATGTTTGGGGCCGATTTGTATTTACTGAGGTTTTATTGTCGGAACATATGTTCGTGTGATAAAATGCCAATATAGTACACGCATGAAAGGAAGAATAACTTATGGGAAGCCTGGGTTTTGTTTTAGGAACCGCGGCGGTTGACCACCAACAAGTTCTGGTTGACCAGCTGGCGGACCAATTACGAACGGCACCAGCTGAGGATACCTTTTTCTACATTGTGCCTAATCACATCAAGTTCGAAACAGAAATCAGTGTTCTTGCTGGCTTGCGGGCACGTCAAAGTCACGGCAGTACGCAGGAACGGTTTGCGGCGAGCCGGGTGCAGGTGCTTTCCTTTAGCCGGCTGGCCTGGTACCTGTTGCGAGATACACCGATTTTTAGGCGGACCCGCTTATCGAAAATAGGAACGGCGATGCTGACAACCAAGATCTTGCAAGAACATGCTGATGATCTCCGACTGTATGCCAGTGAAATCCAACACCCCGGCTTCGTTCAGAAGCTGACTGATCAGTTAGCGGAACTCCAGTCGGCTAATATCACCGCCGATGACTTTTCGACCATCCTTCAACAGGCGCGTGCCGATAATCAGGTTAAGGATAATCCGGCATGGCTAGCCAAAATGCATGATGTCGAGCTGATTTACCATGCCTATGAGGAACGCCTGCAGAAATATTTCCTGGGAAATATCGACCTTTACCAGCAGCTTGCTCAGTACCTTTACGACCAACCAAGCAGTCGGCACATGCACTTCTTCCTGGATCGTTTCACGCAATTTACAGCTGCTGAACAGCAGATTGTTGATGCGATCATCCTCAATGCTGGTACCACGACGATCTCCCTGACCCTCGATCGGGGTTATCCGGACCAGCGCCACCCCAATGCTAGCGAGCTTCCAGAGAAAAATGACCTCTTTTATAATTCGGCGATGCAGTACCACCGCCTTTGGAAGTTTGCCCAGGCCCACCCCCAGCAAGTTCAGTTAATCGATAACGTTGAGTATGCCCAAAGTCCCCGGGTTAGTGCTGACTTGGCTGAGTTTGACCGCTTCTTCAGACGATACGCAGCTGAACCGCTTGACCTGACCGCAGGCATGCCTCTTGCTGATCCGAAGAGTATCCAGGTTCAGTCCGTACCGAATCGGCTCGCAGAACTCAACCATGTCGCCACCCAGATCCGTCAACTAGTGGCAACGGGGAAGTATCGTTACCGAGACTTTCTGATCCTGACTCGCCACCTCGATGGCTACCAAACGATGATCGGTCCGGTTTTTGCTAACCACCAGATTCCAATCTTTAATGACCATGAACGGCGGATGGATAAGCACCCCCTGGTTGTTTTACTGACAACCCTCCTGCGGATTCCCCTCTATGGCTACCAGACGAGCGACATTATCCAGCTCCTCAAGACCTGGCTCTTATTGCCACTTGGTCCTAAATTGAGCGTACTAACCGAGGCCGTCTTTACAACTGAAAACTGGTGCTTAAAGCAGGCAATTGCGGGGAAGCACGCCTGGATAACCCAGGACCCCAAGGAGATTGCCGACCTGTGGCAAGTTAAGGGGACCAATCCGCAGGCAGCTAACTACGCCAGCTCGCGGCAGAAAAAAGTTAATGATCAGTTACAGCTGATTAGAGACTTCGTTGGGCAAACCCTGGTCCCGTTCTTCGATGAGCTTAAGGAGGTTCGGACGGGGCGCGAGCTAGCAACAAAGCTATATCAGTTTTTAGTCGCTAACGGGGTCACTAAACGATTGAACCATTGGCAAAATTACCAGGCTGAGCAGGGCAATCTTGACCTAGCAAGGCGACCTAAACAGGTTTGGGCAACCTTCTGTCAGATTATTGAGGAGTACGTTCTGCTCCTCGGCGATCGTCAAGTGGAAAAAGATAGTCGAGTAGACCTGTTGACCAACTTTAGTGAGATTCTACAGGCCGGCTTTGCGGCGGCCCAGTACTCCCAGATCCCAGCGACTCTGGATCAGGTTGTTATTTCTGAAACTGGGATTGTGCAGAGTCAGAGTCACCGAGTGGTCTTCGTGATTGGGGCCACCGACGATGTGATGCCTGAGGTGCACGACGATGAGGGTCTGTTAACGGATAGCGATAAGGATCTCTTGAGTCAGTACCTGGATGCTGATTCACAGTACCTACCGGCAACTGCAGTAGACCAGCTGGAGGATGAGCCTTTTCTTCACTATCAAGGGTTCATGAGCGCCCGCGAGCGACTGATTATCTCAGCCCCTCAATTTGGGACGGATGATAAGGAACTTCAACCGTCGCCCTACCTGATTGATACCGCGCGCTTCTTCCAAATCACAGGGAAGGTGGTTCCACTGGCCACTAGTCCTGCTGGGCAGGCTGATGCGACGCCGTTTGTCAGTGCGCCCCTGGCAACTATCAACCAGCTGGTCCAGGTTGTCCGCCAATTCAGCGATGACCAAGAAGTGGCGGTTGGCCAGCGACCGCAGTGGACGGCGAGTTGGCAGCAGGTAGGGCGGGCCCTTAATCAGCTGGCTAAGCATGATGACGTGCTTCGTACCCGCCTTGAGATCATCCGCCATGGCTTTGCCTACCGTAATCTAACGCAGAATATTACAGCGCCAATGGCCCAGGCCTTGTACCTATATACGTCAGAGGATCGTAAAGAGCAGGTCCTCTACGCATCGATTTCCCAGTTGCAGGACTTCTATGTTAACCAGTATGAATATTTCCTGAAATATGGCCTGCGCCTGAGGAAGCGCGATGAGTTATCCCTTTCAACTGACCGGATCGGAACCTATTTCCACCGGGCGATGGAGGTCTTCGTCAACCTTGTCCGTGACTCTTCCCTGAGCTTTGCGGACCTGGCTAAGGAGGAAAATCGTGCCGCCCTGGCCGAATTTACCAGGCAGGCCCTGGATGCGGCTGACCAGCTTCAGCCAGAACTGTTGCGCTTGGTCAGTTCATCGGCGCAGGCCCGCTTTCAGTACCAGCAGTTGACGGCAATTGTCAAAACAATGCTGACAACCCTTTGTCACCAGGCGGCCAATGCCCACTTTGTTCCACGAGAAACAGAGGTCCAGTTTGGCCAGCTCAACGGACACCAAGACGTGGATTGGGCCCCCCTCGATTACCCACTTGATGCCCATCGCCACATTCAGCTACGGGGCCGAATTGATCGGATCGACCAGATTGATGTTGGTAATCAGAAGTACCTGGCCGTGGTTGACTATAAGTCGGGGGACCGGTTTTTTGACCTGACAGCGGCCTACTACGGGATCTCCCTGCAGCTACTGACTTATCTCAGTGGGCTTGAGGCTAACCTAGACAAGTTCAGCCTTAGTTCCGCAAACCTCGCGGGAGCCCTTTATCTTCACCTGAATAACCCGACGATCAGGGCGGTGGACCTCCTGAAGGGATCACCAGCGCACCGGAACCAGCGGCTCGATGACCTGCGGCTCAAGTCTCACCAATACAAGGGGATCCTCCTGAACAACAGTGACTTGCTGAATAACATTGCCAAGCAGGGCCATGCCGACCTGGTCTACCCCCTGCAAAAGAACCTCAAGCCGGGGAAGGGCGCCCTCCTGGCTGATGACCACCAGCTGCAGTGGCTGCGTGATAATAACCGGCAGCTGATCATTGATGCCGGAAAGCAGATCCTCAGTGGGCAGCTTAAACTAAACCCGTATCGGCTGATTGATGGCAGTACCCGCCAGACCGGTCTGGACTACACCGACTATTTGGATATTTATCAATTCGATAGCATGTTAGATCAAGGTCTCTACCACGAGCTGGATGCCCGGATTGCTAAGGAGAAATTCGCTGACGTGCGTAAAAAAGAGCAGAATAATGATGATGGGGAGGACCAATAATGGCAGAATTTAAACCAACAGCTGCCCAGGATAAGGCAATCAATACCCGGGGGAAGAATATTCTGGTCTCAGCTTCGGCTGGTTCCGGGAAGACTGCCGTGCTGGTCAATCGGGTGATCAAGCTGATCAAAGAGGGACGCGACATCGACCGAATGTTGCTGGTGACCTTTACTGATGCAGCCGCCAAAAACATGCGTGATAAGATCCGCGCGGCCCTCCAGGAGATCGCCCAAGATTCCCGTCAACCAAAGGTGGTCCGGGATCGGATGACCAACCAGATTAATCGCCTGGCGGCAGCCGATATCAGTACCATCCATGCCTTTTGTCTGAAGCTCATCAAGCGCTACTACTATTTGATTAACCTGGACCCTCAGTTCCGTTTGTTAACGGACCAGACAGAGCAGCTCTTACTTGAGGAGGATGTCTGGCATCAGGTCAGCGAGCAGTACTATGCGGATGCTGACCAGGAAGAGCCGGGGATGGCATCGTTTCGCCAGTTGGTCCTCAACTTCTCCAGCGACCGGGATGATCAGGGCCTCGATGACCTGATCCTGAAGCTGTATGACGTAGCTAACGCTCAGGCTGATCCGGTAGCCTGGCTGCAGCAGCTCCCCCAAAACTATGACCTTTCGGCAGGTGATCTCCTTGAAACGTCTTTCTACCAGCAGCGTCTCAAGCCAGTTCTGGTCGAACAACTCCGCCAATTCCAACATGATCAGGAAGAGGCGATTCAGCAGGCCAAGCAGGTTGGACTCGACAAGGATAGTGCTAAGGTTGAACAGGAGAAGGCAGCCCTCCAACAGTTGATCGACCAGCTGAACGGGGGAAGCGACCGGGACGTCCGGGTGACGCTTCAGCAAGTTAACTTTGCTAACTTTCGGGGCAAGCCCCATGATCCTGACCTCTTGAAGAAATATCAGGGCCTCCAGAAGGAACGTAACCAGCTTAAGAAGGACTGGGAGCGGCTGGTCAAGGACTACCTGGGAGACAATGATGATGCTACGCTGATCACCAAGGTTCAGGGGATTCAACAGCAGTTTGCCCAGTTAGGGCAGCAAGCGGCCGCGTTGCCACAGTCCCAACAAGTACTAGTTCAAGATCAACAGCGGTTGCAAGTGGTCCTGGACGTGTTTAAGCCGGTGACCTGGAATTCACTCCGCGCAGCCTTTAATAACCTGACCTTTGGCAGTATTCCTAGTAAACCGAAGGGGGCCACGGCAGAAATGCTGGCGGCCCACGAGACGATTAAGACAATCCGCAAGGGAATTAAGGAACAGCTGGCGAAAGTCAGTGAACACTTCTTTATCTATGACGAGAAACAACTACGAACGGTTTCGCAGCATGCTCAGGCGATCCTCCGCGAACTTAGCGTGGTGACCCAGGAGTTCATGGCCCAGTACCAGCAGACCAAGCTTAACCGCCATGTCTTAGAGTTTAGCGACCTGGAGCACTATGCCTACCAGATTCTCTGTCCCAAAGACGACGATGCGGATTGGCAGGCCTTGGTTGCTAACCTGCAGAACCACTACCAGGCCATTATGGTCGACGAGTACCAGGACACCAACCAGCTGCAGGAGAGTATCTTGATGCGGTTGGCAAAGGAAGATGCGCACAATCTCTTCATGGTGGGGGACGTCAAGCAGTCGATCTATCGCTTTCGGGAAGCTGACCCGTCTCTCTTCCTAAACAAGTATCAGCGTTACCAACATGCGGCTGGTAGCGCGACGATTGTCCTTGGAGAAAACTTCCGTTCGATGCGTAACGTGACCACCTTTACGAACCTCCTGTTTAGTCAGCTGATGGATCCGGAGGTGGGTGAGATTGCCTATGATCAGGATGCAGAACTCAAGTACGCCGCGCATTACTACGATGATGCTGATAAGCCTAAGCCGGTCGAAATCATGCTCTACGATGCCAACGCTCACCAGCAGGATAAGGGAACGCCGCGCGAAACCGACAAGCAGGTCGGTGAATTTCAAATGGTGGGTCGACGGATCAAGCAGCTTGTTGAGGGACATAAGCAGATCTATGATGCCGATACAAAGAAGATGCGGCCCATTCAATATGGTGACATTGTTATTCTGGAGCGGACCAAGGCGATCAATAATACGCTGATGGAGCAGTTCAGTAAACTTGATATTCCACTGACGGTTCATGATGTGGAAAGCTACTTCCAGGCAACCGAGGTCCGGGTAATGCTGGCCCTGCTCAAGGTTATTGATAACCCGCACCAAGATATTCCACTGGTGGCGGTCCTGCGTTCTCCAATTGTTGGTTTGAATAATCAGGAGTTGTCCTTTATCCGTTTGCAGAACCAGGCAGCAGATTACTACACTGCTCTAAAGACTTTCATCTATAACTACCAACACCACCATAAGATGCGGCCTTATAAGAACGCCAATGAGCTGCTTAAGCCAGCTGACCAGCAAGCTCTTTACCACAAGTTGGCAACGCTGATGGACCAGCTCGACCAATTCCGGCACACCGCCCAGCAGGAAAACCTGGTGGACCTGATCTGGCAGATTTACCAACGAACGGGCTACCTTGACTATGTGGGCGCAATGCGGGGCGGCCAGCAACGGCAGGCCAACCTCCATGCCCTCTACAAACGGGCGCATACCTATGAGGAGAGCAGCTTTAAGGGACTTTACCAGTTCATACGCTTCATTGAAAAGATGCAGGAACATGATAAGGATCTCGGCGTAGCGCCCACCCAGTTGACGGCTGATACGGTCAATGTGATGACGATTCACGGCAGTAAGGGGCTCCAGTTCCCCATTGTCTTCCTGGTTGATACAACCCACGGCTTCAACGATAGTGCCAAGCGGGCCAATGCCGTGGTCGACGCTAAGGCCGGTGTTGGCATTCGCTGGCTGGATAATGACCGGGTGGTTTACGATACACCGCAGCGACAGGTTGCTGTTGATATGATCAGCCGAAGTGAACGAGCGGAGGACCTGCGGGTGCTCTATGTAGCGTTGACGCGGGCAGAACAGCAGCTCTTTATCACGGGTTCATTCAACGAAGAGGTGAAGACCCAGAGCCTGGTGACTTCCTGGACGCGGTGGCAAAAGGCCTTCCAGAGCCGAGGAGCTGTGCTTAGTCCCCAACCGCGGCTCGATGCCAACTCATTCATGGACTGGATTGGCCTGGCCCTGGCTCGTTATGCTAATGCCGATAATCATTTCACTGCTAATGAATTGGCGGTAGGGGATGTCGAACTGACTGACAGTGCCTTAGCCGGTAACGACCAACAGGCCCAAGGAGATGCTGCCACAGACTTTACCGTTCGGGCCTACGATGCTGCAAGCCTCACCAATTTGACGGTCACCGTGGATCAGAAGGACAAGAAAAATGGTAAGGAGTTGACCACCACAACGAGCGCTGGATCACAAACCGCTCCTCAGGATTTTGCCCAGATTCTCGGTTACCAGTATCCTCATCAGACGGCCACAGAGACAACTGCTTATCAATCGGTCACAGACGTTAAACGGGTTTTCGAGGATGATGATCCCCGATTAGGCCAACGTGATTACGCCGATGATACTGATAAAAATTCACCTGAAGATGATAAGAAAAAACGCAGTGGGATTTACATCAATCCTGATTTTGCGGTGCCGAGTTTCATTCAAAAGGATGGTGCAGCTCCCAAGGCTACCCAGGTCGGAACAGCCACCCACCTTGTCTTCCAGAAATTGTCCCTTGATCAACCGATTACCCCGGCAGTGGTTCAAGATGAGGTTGCAGACTTAACGCAGCAGGGCCTGATAACTCCGGCTACTGCCGCTCAAATCGATGTTGCCGGCGTTGCAAGCTTCTTCAAGACGGACGTCGGCCAGCAGATTCTGGCTCACCCCGCAGATTACCATCGTGAGGAACCGTTTGCGATGATCATGAACGGCCACGAGCCCTTTGAAGACATTGCGCCCGACGACAATGACCAGGTCCTGATTCACGGGATCATTGACGGCTACCTGGTCACTACTGATGGGATTATCCTGGTGGACTATAAGACCGACCATCTAGCACCGACTTCGGCAGCAATCAAAAAAGTTGTACAAAAGTATAGTGGTCAACTCCGCCTGTATGCAGAGGCATTGAACATCATGCGGCCAATTCCGGTTGTCCAAATGGGTCTATACCTGGTAGAATTGAGAGAGTTTGTATCAATTCAAGGTGGAGATGAAAAGAGTGGCGACCATTAAAGATATTGCCCAGCGTGCCGGGGTGTCGGTGTCAACCGCGTCCCGGGCGCTCAACGATAACCCGCGAATCAGTCAGGCAACCCGGCTGAAGGTTAAGCAGGTGGCTAGCGAGCTGAACTACCAGCCTAATTACAATGCTCAAAACCTGACCCGGGGAGAGTCGAATATGGTGGGGCTAGTATTTCCGGTAACCACCGCCACGGCCCCAGCGAATCCCTTCCACATCGACCTGATGCGGGGAATCAGCAGTGCCCTCAAGCCATTGCAGTATGAGATGGTGGTGGCGATTGCGCCCAACACCACGGAGCTCCTGGCCAGTGTCAAGTCAATGGTAACCCAGTCCAAGGTTCATAACTTCTTGATCTTCTACACGATGGCCAATGACCCGGTGACCGCCTACCTGCGGAAACACCACCTCAACTTTGTAGTGATTGGTCACCCAACGGCTCAGCATCCCGACCGCTTCGTTGATAACGATAACGTTAAGGCGGGGCAGGCGGCCACGGAACGGTTGATCACCCGCCATGGTGTCCAGCGGCCGGTCTTTCTGGACTCGGGTGCCAACTGGACCTACGAAGAGGCACGACGGGATGGTTACCGGCAGTGCATGACAGCACACCAGCTGCCGGCGATCACCTGGTCAGCAAGCCGGGATGGGGATATCTGTAAGTTCCTGGACAGCCATCCTGAGATCGACGGGGTTGTCTGTGCGGATGATATCCTGTATGGCCAGCTCAACCGGCACTTACAGCACTATGACCTCCCGATTGCCTGCTTTAACAACAGCCGACTGATGGGGATGCTTCTAGATGAAAGTGAGCGGGTCGACCTTCAGCCCCGGGAACTGGGCCGGGCAGCGGTTGAATTGCTATTCAACTCCCGCAAGCACCACCAATTAGTTCCATTTAAAATATACGATTAGTGCACATCAGTGCATTTTAAGGGATTGCGGTAGAAACATTTGGCATTGCCGCAATCCCTTTTCGTTACGCTTCTTTCTTGCTTAAGTAGTCGTAAATCGCTACACTAGTTAGGTTATGAACAAACGAGAGATGGGAGAATCAATCATGGAGAAAGTTTACATTGTGGCGGCCCAGCGGACCCCGATCGGTAAGTTTAACGGGGAACTCGCCCCGCTGTCGGCGGTTCAACTCGGTGCAAGGGTGATTAAGGATGTGGTCGCCAAGGCAGGCCTGGCAGCCGGTCAGGTTGATCAGGTCCTGATGGGCAATGTCATCCAGGCTGGTAGTGGTCAGAACCCGGCCCGCCAAGCATCCATGGCGGCTGGCTTGGGGCAGGCGGTTCCCGCCATCACAATCAACGATGTCTGTGCATCTGGTCTCTCGAGTATTAACCTGGCGGCTGGCTTGATTCAGTCCGGCCAGGCCCGGGTGGTGATCGCCGGGGGAATGGAGAGCATGACCAACGCCCCTTATGTCCTGAAGAAGGCTCGTGGCGGTTACCGTTTTGGCAATGGCACCCTGATCGATGCGATGCAGGAGGATGCCTTGAAGGATGTTTACGGAGGCTACCCGATGGGGATCACCGCCGAAAACATCAATGAACGCTACCACGTTACCCGGCAGCAGCAGGATGAATTTGCCCTGGCCAGTCACCAGAAGGCGGTTCAGGCACAACGGACCGCGGTCTTTGACCCTGAAATCACACCAGTGACGATTACTGATCGGCACGGCAGTCACGTGGTCGATCGTGACGAAGCACCGCGCCCCGACACCTCCATGGCGGCGCTGGCCAAGCTAAAGCCAGCTTTCAAGCAGGACGGTACCGTCACCGCGGGCAACGCCTCGGGGATCAACGATGGGGCGGCTGCTGTGGTCCTAGCTTCGGCAACGGCGGTTGAGGAATACGGCCTAACCCCGCTGGCCGAGTGGGCCGGGGCGTCACTGGTCGGTATCGATCCAGCGGTGATGGGCCTTGGTCCGTACTATGCCATCAAGAAGCTCTTTAAGACGACTGGGTTGAGCACAGCCGATATCGATCTCTATGAAATCAACGAGGCCTTTGCTACCCAGGCCCTGGTCTGCCAGGATTGGCTCCACCTCGATCCGGCTAAAGTCAATCCGCGTGGGGGTGCAATTGCCCTGGGTCACCCTGTTGGTTGTTCCGGCGCCCGGATCCTGGTGACCCTGGTACATGAGCTGCGGGACCTGGACCAACAGACGGGGGTTGCGTCCCTGTGCGTTGGTGGAGGTATGGGAATTGCTGCATTGGTTCGGCGGAATGAATAGTTTTTTAAAATTAATTAAATCTTTTTGGCCGTGATAAATCCCGCTATCACGGCTTTTTCATTATTTTTCAATGCAACCGTTTGCACAAATTTTGCACAAACGGTTGCACAATTAGACCAATTCTGGTATATTATTAACGTAAAATTCATGAAGCGCTTACAAAAGTGTTTCATGGGAGAGCAATTATTGTTGTATGAATTAAGGAGTTGTTTGTAATGAGTCAAGAAAAGTCCGCCGGTGCCGGATTGCCAGCGCTCTCGAAGTCAACCATTTGGATGATCAACTTCGGGTTCCTTGGTGTCCAAACCGCCTTTACCTTGCAAAGTTCACAAATGAGCCGGATCTTCCAAACCATTGGGGCCGACCCAAACAACCTGGGATGGTTCTTCATTCTGCCACCACTGGCTGGTTTAATTGTTCAACCAATTATTGGTTATTACTCAGACCGTACCTGGGCGCCAAAGCTCGGTGGTCGCCGTCTGCCATACCTGTTACTCGGGATGATCGTGGCGGTTATTGTTATGTTGCTGCTGCCTAACTCCGGTAGTTTCGGCTTCGGTTATGGTTCACTGGCCGCTCTGTGGTTCGGTGCCATCACCGTTGCCCTCCTGGACCTGTCATCTAACGTTGCCATGCAGCCATTCAAGATGATGGTTGGTGATATGGTTAACGATGATCAGAAGAGTTACGCTTACGGGATTCAGAGTTTCCTGTCAAACACTGGTGCCGTTTTAGCTGCCATCTTCCCATTCGTTTTGACCTGGTTCGGGGTTGCCAACACCGCCAAGAAGGGGGTCGTTCCAGACTCAGTTATTATTTCCTTCTACGTTGGTGCTGCTCTGTTGATTGTTACTAGTCTGTTCACGGTCTTCCGTGTTCACGAATACGACCCAGCAACCTACGCTAAGTACCATGGTATTTCTGAAGAAGATAACACCCAGGGTGGTAACTGGTTCGAACTTCTGAAGCACGCGCCAAAGGCCTTCTGGACCGTTACCCTGGTTCAATTCTTCTGCTGGTTCGCCTTCCAATACCTGTGGACTTACTCCGCTGGTGCGATCGCTAAGAACGTTTGGAACACGACCAACGCTACTTCCGCTGGTTACCAGGCCGCTGGTAACTGGTACGGTGTTCTGGCTGCCGTTCAGTCAATCGCCGCTGTTGTATGGTCATACGTTCTGGCCAAGGTTCCTAACAAGTACCACAAGGCTGGTTACGCCGGTAGTCTGCTGCTCGGTGCCCTTGGGTTCCTATCAGTATTCTTCATCCACTCTCAAAGCGCTCTGATTATTTCTTACATCCTGATCGGGATCGCTTGGGCTGGTATGAACACCTACCCACTGACTATTGTTACGAACGCCCTTTCTGGTAAGCACATGGGCACTTACCTGGGTCTGTTCAACGGTTCAATTTGTCTTCCACAAATCGTGGCTTCCCTGCTTAGTTTCGTTCTGTTCCCATTGCTCGGCAGTTCCCAAGTCAACATGTTCATCGTTGCCGGGATCGTTCTTGCCTGTGGTGCACTGGCAGTTGGTACTATCAAGGAAACTTACGCTGAATAATTTAATTTAACTGATAAAGAGATTTATAATAAGGGCGTAGTTGATACACCCTTATTTCTATGAAAGGAATTGAGAAAGCAATGAAACGGACATTTGATATCGCTCCATGGCATGTCGCTACCAAGACATGGGATCCTGAAGACAAGCGTCTCCAAGAATCAATGACTAGTTTGGCAAACGAAAACCTCGGGATGCGGGGCTTCTTTGAAGAAGGTTACTCTGGTGACCACATGCAGGGCCTCTACCTCGGTGGTGTTTGGTTCCCTGACAAGACCCGTGTTGGTTGGTGGAAGAACGGTTACCCGAAGTACTTCGGAAAGATGATTAACGCTGTTAACTTCATGAAGCTGATCATCAAGGTCAACGGCGAACAGCTGGACCTGGCTAAGCAAACGCCAAAGGACTTCAAGCTGGACCTCGACATGAAGCGTGGGGTACTGGAACGTGAATTCACTGTTGAAATCGGTGGAACAACGATGTACTTCAACTTCGAACGGTTCGTCAGTGCTACCCAGAAGGAACTGGTTGGCCAACGTCTTCACATCAAGAACCGGGGCAACAGTGATGCCAAGGTTGAAATCACCAGCATGATCGATGCCGATGTTTACAACGAAGACTCCAACTACGACGAACAATTCTGGAACGTCCTCAACAAGAGCGCTGAGGGTGAACACGCCGAATTGACTTCTATGACCAAGAAGAACGACTTTGGTACGCCACAGTTCATCGTTGGTATGAAGACCACCACCAAGACCAACTTGGACCACACTGGTGACGGCACTAGTGACAAGACCGCCTACAACACCTTTGCAGGCACGGTCGCAGCTGGTAAGGAAGTTAACTTCGAAAAGCGGAGCCTGACGGTTACTTCCCGGGACTTCGATACTGAAGAAGCCATTGAAAAGCACCTCGACGAATTAAGCGCCAAGCTCGACAACGAGAGCTTCGACGACTTACTGGACCCTCACGTTCAAGAATGGGCTGAACGTTGGAACAAGTCCGATGTTGAAATCGAAGGTGACGAAGGGGCTCAACAAGGTATTCGCTTCAACCTCTTCCAACTCTTCTCAACTTACTACGGTAACGACTACCGTCTGAACATTTCACCAAAGGGCTTCACTGGTGAAAAGTACGGTGGTGCTACTTACTGGGACACCGAAGCTTACTGTATTCCAGTTTACCTGGGTGTTGCTAACCCCGAGATCGCTCGTAACCTGCTGATGTACCGTTACAAGCAACTTGATGGAGCCTTCATCAACGCCAAGGAACAAGGCCTGAAGGGTGCATTGTTCCCAATGGTTACCTTCAACGGGATTGAATGCCACAACGAATGGGAAATCACCTTCGAAGAAATTCACCGTAACGGGGACATTGCTTACGCTATCTACCTCTACACGAAGTACACTGGCGACAAGTCCTACGTTCTGAACGAGGGTGCCGAAGTATTGACCGAAATCTCACGGTTCTGGGCTGACCGGGTTCACTACTCACAACGTAAGAACAAGTACATGCTGCACGGCGTAACTGGTCCTGACGAATACGACAACAACGTTAACAACGACTGGTACACCAACTTACTTTGTCGTTGGACGCTGAAGTACACCCTTGAAATCCTCAAGGAAGTTGACGACAAGGTTGCTAAGAAGCTGAACGTCTCTGAAGACGAAAAGCGGCAATGGCAAGCAATCGTGGACAACATGTACCTGCCATACGACAAGGAACGGGACATCTTCCCAGAAAACGATGGCTTCATGGACAAGGACCTCAAGCCAGTTGCTGATATTCCAAGTGACCAACTGCCAATCAACCAGCACTGGTCATGGGATAAGATCCTGCGGTCACCATACGTTAAGCAAGGTGACGTTATCCAGGGTCTCTGGGACTTCATCGACGACTTTACGAAGGAACAGAAGAAGCACAACTTTGACTTCTACGAACAATACACTGTTCACGAATCAAGTCTTTCCGCTTCCGTTTACTCCATTATCGCCGCTGACCTTGGCTACGAAGACAAGGCCGTTGAAATGTACGAACGGTCCGCTCGTCTTGACCTGGACAACTACAACAACGATACCGTCGATGGTCTGCACATCACTTCCATGACTGGTTCATGGCTGGATATCGTTCAAGGGTTCGCTGGCATGCGGGTTCGTGATGGTCAACTCCACTACGCACCATTCCTGCCAAAGAAGTGGGACTCTTACCAATTCCGTCAAATGTTCCGTGGCCGGATCCTGAAGGTTAAGGTTGACAAGCACGGTACGAAGATCGACTTGGTATCCGGTGACCCAATCACCATCGACCTTGCTGGTAAGAAGCTCGAATTAAAGTAATTACGGGGGCAGACAGAGAATGAAGTTTGAAGATCTTAAAGGTTTTGCTTTTGACCTTGACGGTGTGATTGCCGACACGGCTCGTTTCCACGGCCAGGCATGGCACCAACTCGCTGAAAAGGTGGGTACTGAATGGACTCCTGAACTGGCAGACAGCCTGAAAGGGGTCAGCCGGATGGACTCTTTGGAACTTATCCTGAAGGCTGGTGGCCACGAAAACGACTACAGCCAGGATGAAAAGGTCGCTCTGGCAACGGAGAAGAACGACAACTACATCAAGCTGGTTGAAACCCTAACTCCAGCTGACATCCTGCCGGGAATGAAGGACCTGCTGGATGAACTGAAGGCCAACAATTACCACATCGTGCTGGCCTCCGCTTCCAAGAATGCACCAAAGGTTCTCAAGTACCTGCAAATCACGGATTACTTCGAAGGGATCGTTGACCCAGCTAAGCTGACGCACGGTAAGCCGGATCCAGAGATTTACAGTGAAGCAGCTAAACTGATGAACCTGCCTGCTAACCAGGTTGCTGGCCTGGAAGATGCCCAGGCTGGGATCGAATCGATCAACCGGGCCGGTGAAACGTCAATCGGCTTTGGTTCATCACTGAAGGATGCCGATGTAAAGTTCGCTCACACTGGTGATGTTTCATTGGCAGCCATTAAGGAACAAATGGACAACTAACAATAACAAATGACTCTCATACTACAACCGATCAATCTTTGGTCATTTGTTTCTTAAGAAAAAGTACCCGTAGCAAAATGCCGCGGGTGCTTTTTTGTAGTGGAGCTGATGGGATTGGTGAAATTATCAGTGATTAAGACTACAATTGAAGTATCATTAAAAGGAGTGAGGTTTATGGCTGAATTAAAGAATATTAACTCACTGATGCGCTTGAACAATGGGGTTACGATCCCTTGCGTTGGTTACGGGACCTTCCGGACACCAGCAAATGTGGCTGAACAAGCAATAGCTGATGCCATCGAGATTGGTTACCGGCTGATCGATACAGCCGCGGTCTATGGTAACGAGGAAGCTGTCGGCAAGGGAATCCGTGATTCCGGCATCGACCGTCACCGCCTCTTTATTACCAGCAAGCTCTGGAATACAGAGCGGGGCTATGAGTCGACTAAGAAGGCCTTAGACGAGACCCTGAAGCGGATGCAGCTAGACTACCTGGACCTCTACCTGATCCACTGGCCAGCCAATAAGAAGCAGTTTGGCGACCGGGCTGCCGAGATCAATGCCGAGACCTGGCGGGCAATGGAAGAGGCTTACCACGAAGGAAAGATCCGGGCGTTGGGGCTCAGTAATTTCATGCCGCACCATGTCATTGACCTGATGAAGACGGCTAAGGTAGCTCCAGCGGTTGACCAGATTGAGGTTCACCCCGGCTGGCCACACACCCAGGAGATTAAGTATCTCCAAGCCCACAACATTCTGGTGGAAGCCTGGGGACCACTGGGCGGTCAGGGTGCCAAGGTTCTGACTAACCCAACGATGGAGAAGCTGGCTAAGAAGTATGGCAAGACCACTGCGCAGATTAGCCTACGCTGGATTTTGCAACAGGGTGTCCTGCCACTGCCAAAGTCAGTTCACCCTGACCGGATGGTTCAAAACACCCAGCTGTTTGACTTTGAATTGAGCGATGAGGACATGAAGACGATTAGTGAGCTGCCAAACCTCGGTGGTCAATGCAAGGATCCAGACGAGGTTGATTACTAATTTGAACAGGGAAAGGGACTGTGATCGAGTTTGAACACAGTCCCTTATTTTGTCTTTAGCATTTTTTCGCCCTGAGGAAACAAGTATAATGTCTCTATAGACTTTATTGGAAAGAAGCAAATTCATGAAACAGATCCTAGTGGAAATCAAACGGTATACTCAGCACTTTAACTACAACTGGTGGATATACCTGACTCTTTTCTTCAGTGTGGACCTGGTGATCCAACTGGTGGTAATCCCGACCTTTCGTTTGGCAACCACCTATGTCCTCCAGGCTGGAGCGGTTCCATTTGTTTCCTATCAAAACATCGTAACCATTATCACTCAGCATCCGCTGGTCGTTATGACGCTCCTACTGGAATTGGTGATTCTCCTCCTGATCGTCTACTGGCAATTTGCCATCATTCTCCTTGGGGTACGTGATATCCAGGCGGGGACGATCAAGGTACGGCACCTGCTGCGTGAAAGTGGGCAGGCCTTGCGCCAGCTGCGGCCCGCATCGTTGCTGGTCCTGCTGGGCTACTTTGTCCTTGTGATCCCGTTTGCCAACCTAGTCTTTCGTACACCGTTATTGTCAAAGGTTCAGATTCCGGCATTTATTCTCGACTATATGACCCGCAATGCATACCTTTTGATCGGTTTAATTGTCTTTTATACGCTAATGGTTGTGCTAGGAGTTCGTTACCTCCTAGCCTTACCACTGATGGTGTATCGAAAGCAGCGACCACGGATCGCCTTAGCCAATAGCTGGCACCAGACAAGTCACGGCCGCTGGTGGCCATTAATCGCCCGAATTCTGGTAATCGGTTTGCTTGCCAGTTTAATCATGGCCCTGTTCTACAGCCTACTGGTGGGGTTCCAGTTTATCTTGGACTTATTACCCGGGAAATTATCGCTGGTGACAGCAGTGGCTAATCTGACTCTGGTTCAGCTAGGGAGTGAGTGCCTGGCAGTTTGGATCGGGGTCGTAACAATCATGACTCTGGTCCGACCATTGGGCGATACCATGTTGATTACTCCGGTAGCTTTTAAGGTTAGCAAGGGGATTAAACGCGTGCTGGTGGTTGCCGGTAGCCTGATCGTTTTGGTGACAGCGGTTAGTGGTAGCTTCTATCTAACGGGAAATAATCATCGCCTCGTGACAATTTCTCACCGGGGAGTAGCCGAAGAGAACGGCGTGCAGAATACGATTCCGGCACTGGAGAAGACACACCGCCTCCACCCTGATTATGTTGAGATGGATGTGCATGAGACCCGTGATCACCAGTTTGTCGTTATGCATGATGAGAACCTCAAGGAACTGACAGGAGTCAATAAGGCACCGTACCAACTGACGCTTCGGCAGTTGACTCATCTGACAGCTCACGAGAATGGTTACCGGGCCAAAATTGCTAGCTTCGACGACTATCTAAAAGCAGCTGACCGTCTCCATCAGAAGCTCCTGGTAGAGGTCAAAACCACTCCGCATGATTCACGAGGAATGCTAAATCGGTTTAGCACCCGTTATGCTAAGACACTGGAACACCACGGCGACCAGGTTCAATCCCTGGATTACCGGGTAGTGACGAAAATGCGGAAATTAGCACCCCAGCTACCGGTTATCTATATCCAACCCTATAATTTCACCTATCCGAATATTGCGGCGAATGGTTACTCGATGGAGTATTCAACTCTGACGGATGACTTCATCAACTTAGCCCATCTTCAACATAAGCTAGTCTATTCCTGGACGGTGGACGAATGGCCTGTAATGATGCAGGCAATGTATGACAATGTCGATGGGGTCATCACCAACAACTTGCAGGACCTTAATGCGGCCATCCGTTCTTATGATAATCAACGCTCCTACGCCCGGCGGATTCTCAACTACATCATGGTTATTCCAGGAAGTCAGGAATTTGAACCATAGTTGAATATAAAAAGGACATTTTCCATTACAGAAAATGTCCTTTTATTTGGTTCTATGATATTCGGTAAGGATAAGATAAATTCTTGTTCTTACCGTTTT
>CAMCCW010000005.1 GCA_945873395.1 uncultured Lactobacillus sp.
ATTCGATCTGCAGAACGATGATGCCCCGTTTGTCTTAGCTGGCCAGAAGGATCACCAGCGGATTTATCAACGACAGTAGTAAAAAAATGACTGACGAAAATCGTCAGTCATTTTGCTTTTAAAAAATATGATCACGGAAGAGGCCGATCACCTTACCGAGGATTTTAACGTTTTGCAGGAAAATAGGTTCCATTGTGTCATTCTCAGGCTGCAGACGGAAGCGGGTCTTTTCTTTGAAGAACCGTTTGCAGGTGGCCTCGTTGTCATCGTTCATAGCGATTACGATATCACCGTTGCGGGCCGTGGATTGCTTGCGGACAATCACATCATCACCATTGAGGATCCCGGCCTTGATCATACTGGTTCCCCGAATCTTCAACATGAACAGGTCATTGTTGTCCTGGATCGATGGTGGGATTGGGAAGAAATCAGTGGCATCCTGAACGGCAAGGATTGGCTGACCAGCGGTAACAACCCCCAGCATCGGAATCTTAGTCTGCATGGGCTTGACACCGAGCAGGTCCAGTCCCTTTGGCGTAATCTCTAGGGCCCGGGGCTTGGCAGAATCCTTACGCAGGAAGCCCTTGTCAATTAGCCGGGTGATGTGGCCGTGGACGGTCGAGGTGGATGAGAGGCCCACGGCACTGCAGATTTCCCGAACGGTCGGTGGATAACCATGCTCGGCAACCTGCTTATGAATGTACGATAGGACCGCCATCTGTTTGTTTTTAGCGGATCGTGGCATAATAACACCTCATTATCATTATTATTATGTCAAGGATATCATAGTGATAGTAATATTTCAAACGTACGTTCGTCCACGATTTAACGTTGATGGAAAAGTTTGCAATTGGACATTAAATTCGGTAAAATCAAGCCGATAAAGGTGTTAGATTGATTGGAGGCAAGAAATTCATGGCTGAATCAGAAGAACAAGATAAGCTGTTGAAGCGGATCAACGAGTTAGCCCACAAGAACAAGAAGGAAGGACTGACGGAAGCGGAGACCCGGGAACGTGAACGGCTGCGTCGGGAATATATCAAGAACTTCCGTGAAGCAATGCGGAGTAACATTGAAATGATGCGCGTATTTGACAAGAACGGTAAGGAAGTAACCCCAGAGAAGGTTCGTGAGGTCCAACGTAAAAAGGGCCTGCGTGACGACTAAGCACCGATTTTCTCTTTTCAAGACCCTTTCTTTCGTGTAAGATGGAAAGGTAACTAACTAAAGGAGGAATTAGTCGTGGGTATGACAATTTTATGGGCCGTTATCGGATTATTAGTAGGCCTGGTTGTCGGTTTCTTCGGCGCCCGTAAGTACATGGAAAATTACCTTCGTAATAATCCACCAATTTCAGAAGAAATGCTGCGGACAATGATGCTCCAGATGGGGCAAAAGCCTTCTAGTCGTAAGCTTCACCAAATGATGCAAACCATGAAGGCCCAAGCTCGGAAAGCAAACCGCAAATAATAAAAAAGGATGCGTCACCGCATCCTTTTTTATTAATTTAGAAGTCATCGTCTGCCGGCTTTGGTGGCATGACATAGTGGTAATTTGGATCGATCTGCTTATCTAGGGCATCGAAGGCCGCCTGCATCTGGCCCTCAATTTTAGCCTGGTTTTCATCGGTTAACCGTTCTTTGCGATCAATGTAAATTGGCTTTCCGAAGGCAATGTGCCGGGGGCGCCGAGTAAAAAGCTGGCCAAACTTCAATGGCCCCTGGTAGACGACCGGAACAAGTGGTACGTTTGCCAGCTTGGCAATCACGATCGCGCCCCCCTTGAGCTTGGACGAGTAGCGGGAACCTGACGGGAATATGATTGTTGAGAGATCGGTCTTACGCAGAATATTTACCGGGGTCTTGACGGCTGACGGTCCGGGGTGCTTACGGTCAACCGGGAAGGCGTTGAGGGCACGCAGAAACTTTCCTGCGATCGGGTTTTTGAAGAGCTCCTTCTTGGCCATAAAGCTAAACTTTTTGGGCCAAACCACTAGAGCGATTAAGACCGGGTCCATCCACGTCCGGTGGGGTGCCACAATGATATAATTGCCGTCTGGCAGGTTTTCACGATTATAGACCTTTGTTCGACCGTTGATCAGGTTGAGCAAGGGATTGACAATTCTTACTAAAAAGTTATAAAGCATGATTGTTCTTCCAATCTTCAAATAATTTTTAACCTCTAGCCCTTAAGTATGACGAAAAATGTCGGCAGATGCAAGGGGCGAATCACGAAAGGAATATAATGATGGAACCAACTTCCTTACTAAAAAACGATGAACGAATTGACCAACTGTACAGCCAGGACGTTCAGATAATTCAGAGTCCCAGCTGCTTTGCCTTTTCCTTAGATGCGGTTCTCTTGGCGGATTTTGTTCGGCCTAACCACCGGCATAAGTTGTGCACCGTTGACCTCTGCGCGGGAAATGGGGCGATCGGATTGTTTTTGCACCAAAAACTCGGCGGGACCTTTACCGAGGTTGAACTGCAGCCTCGGATCGCCGACATGGCCAAGCGGAGCGTTGAACTGAACGGGCTGACCGATCGCTACCAGGTTCTTAACATGGACATTGCCGATGTCTTTACGGAGGTGCCCAAGGATTCGGCTGACGTGGTGCTATGTAATCCGCCGTACTTCCCAGTGACGCCGCAAAGTCAAAAGAATCCGAACCGTTACCTGGCAATTGCCCGGCATGAGATTGCCACTAACCTAGAAACAGTGGCGGAACAGATGAGTGGCCTGCTGAAGATGAACGGCCATGGCTACCTGGTGCACCGGCCCGACCGCTTAACTGAAATCTTGACCACCATGCAGAAACACCGGTTGGTCCCTAAGCGGATCCGGTTCATTCATCCTAAGCCGGGGCGGGACGCGAATATGCTCCTGCTGGAAGTGATCAAGGATGGTAAACCGGGGGGACTAAAGGTGGTTCCGCCACTGGTGGTCAGTGGGGATGACGGTCACTATCTTCCGGAGGTGCAGATGCTGCTCTATGGCCAGCAAAAATAAATATTATATGTATGTTCTGTATTGCGCCGATGACACTCTCTACTGCGGATTCACAACTAATGTTGCCCGCCGTTTTGCCACCCACCAGGCCGGGCGGGGTGCCAAGTACACTCGGGTGAAGTCCCGCCACCCATTACGCTTGATCTATCAAACGGCCTTTGATAGTAAGCACGACGCGTTGAGTGCGGAATACCACTTCAAGCACCAGCCCCGTAGCAAGAAGGTAGCTTACCTCGCCGCGCGGGGGATCGATGTTACAAAGTTCTATCGGCAAAATCATCACAGTTAAATTAAGCGTTCAAAAGGCTTGTCATTGGACAGGCTTTTTTGTATACTATTAAACGGTGTTTAACAACATATAACACACTCGTGGTGATAGTTTGAGACGTGCCTTTCATTGTGAAAGGTTCTCTAACTAGTGGAGCCGCGGGGAGGAAAAAACAATTTTGGAGGTTTATTATGTCTGTTGTTACTATGAAGCAATTGCTTGAAGCAGGTGTCCACTTCGGTCACCAAACTCGTCGTTGGAACCCAAAGATGGAAGAATACATCTTCACTGAACGTAATGGGATCTACATCATTGACCTGCAAAAGACGGTCAAGATGATCGACACTGCTTACAACTACATGAAGGACGTTGCTGCTAACGGCGGTGTTGTTCTTTTTGTTGGTACTAAGAAGCAAGCACAAGACTCCATCGAAGAAGAAGCTACCCGTGCTGGTCAATACTACGTTAACCACCGTTGGTTAGGTGGTACGCTGACCAACTGGAAGACCATCCAATCACGGATTGCTCGTCTGAAGGAACTCAAGAAGATGTCCGAAGACGGTACTTTCGATGTCCTTCCAAAGAAGGAAGTTGCTGTTTTGACTAAGCAACGTGAAAAGTTGGAACGGTTCCTTGGCGGTATCGAAGACATGCCACGGATCCCAGATGTTATGTACATCGTTGACCCACACAAGGAACAAATCGCTGTTAAGGAAGCTCAAAAGCTCCACATTCCAATCGTTGCCATGGTCGACACCAACACTGACCCAGATGACATCGACTACGTAATTCCATCAAACGATGATGCTATTCGTGCCGTTCGTCTGATCACTTCCAAGATGGCTGATGCCGTTGTTGAAGGTAAGCAGGGTCAAGACGACGCACAGCAAGCAGAAGCTGCTGATGATGACAACGCTGAAGAAGAAACTGTTAGCGAAGATTCTCTGAAGAACCTTAAGAACAGTGTTGAAGGCAAAGACTAACAATTAGTTATTAAATACTTGGGCTGTTTTGTGTTATGGACCATAGTGGCCCTAAGTACAAACAGCCTTTTTTTTGAAAATCCCATTGATTATTAAAGGAGAGATCTAGTCATGGCTGAAATTAAAGCTGCTCAAGTTATGGAATTACGTAAGAAGTCCGGTGCCGGAATCATGGATGCCAAGAAGGCATTAGTTGCCAGCGATGGTGACATGGATAAGGCAATGGACTACCTTCGTGAAAAGGGTATCGCCAAGGCTGCTAAGAAGAGCGACCGGGTTGCTGCCGAAGGTTTGGCTGACATCGCTATCAACGGTAACACTGCTGCCATTGTTGAACTGAACTCCGAAACGGACTTCGTTGCTGCCAGTGACCCATTCAAGGCCCTGCTCAAGGAAGTTACTAAGCTGATCAGCGAAAACAAGCCTGCTAACGTTGACGAAGCCTTGGCAATCAAGACTGACAACGGTACGCTGAAGGATGACATTATCAGCACGACCCAAAAGACTGGTGAAAAGGTTAGCCTCCGTCGGTTCACTGTTGTTGAAAAGAATGATGGTGACAGCTTCGGTGCTTACCTGCACCAAGGTGGCCAAATCGCTGCTTTAGTTGTTCTTGAAGGCGGCGACGAAGCAACTGCCAAGGACGTTGCTATGCACGTTGCTGCTATCAACCCTGAATTCATGACTCGTGACGATGTTTCCCAAGACCGTCTTGACCACGAACGTGAAGTCTTCAAGGAAGAAACGTTGAACGAAGGCAAGCCTGCTAAGATCGTTGACAAGATCGTTGAAGGTCGTCTGAACAAGTTCTTATCACAAATCTGCTTGGCTGACCAAGACTTTGTTAAGAACCCAGACCAAACGGTTGCTGAATACGTTTCTGCTAACAATGGTAAGCTGAAGTCCTTCATCCGTTACGAAGTCGGTGAAGGGATCGAAAAGAAGCAGGATGACTTTGCTCAAGAAGTTAAGGACCAAATGAACTAAGGTTCGCTTGGCGAAAGGACGTGCTGGGTTCAGTACGTCCTTTTTTACAATACTTGATTGGCAGACAATTTGAGGAGGAAAATCATGGCTGATATTAAGTATAATCGGGTTATCTTAAAGCTGAGTGGGGAAGCTCTGGCCGGCGAGAAGGGCTTCGGTATTAACCCACCTGTTTTAAAAGACGTTGCCAAGGAGCTCAAGGAGGTCCACGACCTGGGTGTCCAGATCGCTATCGTTGTCGGTGGTGGTAACATGTGGCGTGGGGTCACTGGTGCCCAACTCGGGATGGAACGGGCCCAGGCTGACTACATCGGTATGCTGGCCACCATCATGAATGCCTTGTCTCTGCAAGATGCCCTGGAGTCCATCGACGTTCCAACACGGGTGCAGACTTCCATTGAAATGCGGCAGATTGCGGAACCATACATCCGGCGGAAGGCTATTCGCCACCTGGAGAAGGATCGGATTGTGATCTTCGCCGGTGGGACGGGAAGTCCATACTTCTCAACTGATACCACGGCCGCACTGCGGGCAGCTGAAATCAACGCTGACGCTATCCTGATGGGGAAGAATGGGGTTGACGGTGTTTACTCCGCTGATCCAAACAAGGATGCTAACGCTGTTAAGTTTGACCACCTGACGCACATGGATCTGATTGAAAAGAACCTGCACGTCATGGACACGACGGCCAGTTCACTGTCAATGGATAACCACATTCCATTGGTAGTCTTCAATCTCAACACGCCAGGTAACATTATGAAGGTTGTTACCGGCCAACAAGTCGGGACGACCATTGAGGGGGATTAATCATGGCTAATAGTAAGGATATTTTAAACGGTGCAAAGGACAAGATGAAGAAGTCTGGAGAAGCGCTGCAACGGACCTTGGCTGACATCCGTGCCGGCCAGGCCAACGCCAGCTTACTCAACTCCGTCAAGGTTGAGTACTACGGGGCACCAACCCCACTGAACCAGGTGGCTTCCATCACGATTCCGGAAGCACGGCAACTGCTGATCACCCCATACGACAGCAGCATTTTGGAAGAAATCGAACGGGCAATCTACGCCTCCAACCTGGGACTGACTCCCCAAAACGACGGGACGGCCATTCGGTTGATCATTCCACAATTGACGGAAGATCGGCGTAAGGAACTGGCTAAGGACGTTAAGGCGGAATTGGAAAAGGCCAAGGTTGCAGTGCGGAACGTTCGGCGTGAAGCCATGGATGACCTGAAGAAGGGTAACAAGGATGGCGACTTCAACGACGATGAGTTCCACGATCTGGAAAAGAAGGTTCAAGACGAGACCGATGCTGGAATCAAGAACCTGGAAGACATCGCCAGTGCCAAGGAAAAGGAATTGCTCGAAGGTTAATTCGAACCTAATTCAAACAATGTTCATTGAGACGAGGGTGGGCAGTACCATCCTCGTCTTTCCTTTTTCGTGGCAAGTAGCTTTTTAGGGCTAAGAGCTTTATAATTAATGGGTGATTATTTGTCAAAACCAACTAAACGGAGGCGAAGACGGTGTTTTCTAATAAGAAAGACACAAACACAGAACGACAATTAGACATAGAACGGATCCCGGCCCACATTGCCATCATCATGGATGGTAATGGTCGCTGGGCCCAACGCCGGCACCTGCCACGGGTTGCCGGTCATAAGCAGGGGATGCAGACAGTCAAGAAGGTGACCATGGCGGCGAGTGATCTCGGCGTCAAGGTTCTTTCCTTGTATGCATTCTCAACGGAAAATTGGAAGCGGCCGGCTACGGAGGTCAACTACCTGATGCAGCTGCCAATTCGCTTCTTTGCGACGTTTGTCCCTGACCTGGTCAAGCATAACGTCAAGGTGATGGTGATGGGAGACATTACCCGTCTTCCTGAGGCTACTCAGAAAGCCGTCAAGGACGCCATCAAGGATACAGCAGATTGCGACGGAATGATTCTCAACTTTGCCCTGAACTATGGGAGTCGGGATGAGATTACCCGGGCTGTACGGGCTATTGCCAGCGAGGTCAAGGATGGTCAGCTTGATCCGTCCGCAATCACGGAGCAGACCATCAGTGATCATCTGATGTCCGCTCCGCTGGGTAAGTTGGCGGATCCTGACTTGCTGATTCGGACTAGTGGTGAGGAACGGATCAGTAACTTCATGCTCTGGCAGATCGGCTATAGCGAGCTCGAATTTGTGCCAGAACACTGGCCAGACTTCGACGGTGAAACCTTGAAACGCGCCATTATCGAGTTCCAGGGACGGCACCGGCGTTTTGGCGGGTTAGTAAATAAGTAAAGGAGTAGTTTATTATGAGAACACGGATAATTACCGCGGTGGTTGCCCTGGCAATCTTTATTCCGCTGATCGTTTATGGGCACTGGCCATTGACGATTGCGGCGGTTGCCCTAGGCATTATCGCCATGTCAGAGATCCTGGTCATGAAGAAGATGTTTGTGATCTCCTTTGAGGCCATCGTCAGTTACCTAGGAGTGGCTCTACTGATTTTGCCAGACAGCTGGCTAGACTTTCTGCCGAGTGTGGCAACGCGCTGGTTTGGCTTCTATATCCTAGTGGTCCTGCTCTTACTTCACACGGTCTTGCGTAAGCAGCGATTCACTTTCGACGACGTTGGGGTCTTGACCCTGGCAATGCTCTACATCGGAATGGGCTTCCACTTCTTTGTTGTTGCCCGGTCAGTTAACTTTATCACCCTCTTATACGGGATGTTGATTGTCTGGTTAACCGACAGTGGTGCCTACCTGATTGGTCGTAAGATTGGTAAAAACAAGCTGGCTCCGAAGATCAGTCCCAACAAGACTTGGGAAGGTTCGATTGGTGGGACCGTTGCAGCAACGATTATTTTGGCAATCTACCTGTATATCTGGCCAGTTGGTGGCGCATGGCTGCCAATGGTTCTTTTGACTATTGTTCTGTCGATCATGGGTCAATTCGGTGACCTGATCGAGTCGTCACTGAAGCGTTTCTACGGTGTGAAGGACTCTGGGAAGATTCTGCCCGGGCACGGTGGTATCCTGGACCGGTTTGACAGTATGCTGATCGTGATGCCGATGTTACACCTACTTGGAATTATTTAAGAGTTGCAATCTAAAGAGGGGATCATGTGATAGTAACAATTATTACCTTTATCCTGGTATTCGGGATCCTCGTCCTGGTTCACGAGTACGGCCACTACTTCTTTGCTAAGCGGGCCGGAATTCTGGTGCGGGAATTCTCCATTGGAATGGGGCCGAAGATCTGGTGGCGGCGTAAGAACGGCACCACTTATACCATTCGGCTATTGCCGGTTGGTGGTTACGTGCGCCTGGCCGGAAACGACGATGAGGACCTCGATGAGCTACGGCCGGGGACCCCGGTAACTGTCCAGCTCAACGACCAGGGGCAGGTAGTCACCATCAACGCCAGCAATAAGGCGGCCCTCTTTCAAGGGGTGCCGTTGCAGATTGTTGACTGTGATCTTACCGACGGCCTTTGGATCAAGGGTTACGTCAATGGTGACGAAGACCAGTTGAAAAATTATGATGTCAACCATGATGCGGTGATCATCGAAAAGGATGGTACCCATGTTCAGATTGCGCCGCGGGATGTGCAATTCCGCTCCGCCAGTCTACCGGCCCGGATGATGACCAACTTTGCGGGACCAATGAACAACTTCATCCTGTCACTGGTCGTCTTCATCATCCTGGGCTTCACCCTGAGCGGGGTACCCACAAATAGTAACCGGCTTGGTCATGTTAATGCTGGCTCGGTCGCTGCCAAAGCGGGTTTGACCGCTGGTGACCGCATTACCAAGGTTGGTAAGACCACCATTAAGAACTGGGCGGATCTCTCGACCAGTATTTCCAGTCAGCCGGGTAAGAAGGTTCGCCTAACCTACGAGCGCGACCATCACCAACACCAGGTGACCGTTGTTCCAAAGACGGTTCATCAGGGCAAGGAAAAGGTTGGTCAGATCGGGATCATCGAGGAACAGAAGACAGGGATCAAGGCCCGCTTACTCTTCGGCTGGCAGCAGTTTGTCCAAGCGGGTAGCTTGATTTTTAGTGTGCTGGGGAGTATGTTTACACATGGCTTTAGTCTCAATGATCTAGGTGGCCCCGTTGCCATCTATGCGGGGACATCCCAGGCGACAGCACTTGGGTTTAACGGCGTGTTGAACTTCCTGGCCCTGTTGTCAATTAACCTCGGGATCGTGAACCTGTTACCGATTCCAGCACTGGACGGGGGTAAGTTACTTTTGAACATCATCGAGGCCATCATCCGGCGGCCAATTCTTGAAAAGGCCGAGGGGGTTGTCACCATGATTGGGTTCATGCTCTTGCTACTATTGATGATCCTTGTTACCTGGAACGATATTCAACGTTATTTCATTCGATAAATTAATTTTGGAGGAGTAGTTTTTATATGAGACAATCAAAGATTTTGATTCCAACCAAGAAAGAGGCACCAAGCGATGCTGAAGCCCTGAGTCACAAGATGATGATTCGGGCCGGCTACATTTACCAGGTTTCCGCTGGGGTATGGTCATACCTGCCACTGGCATACCGGGTGATCCGCAAGGTCGAAAACATCATTCGTGACGAGATGGAGAAGGCCGATGCCGTTGAAATGATGATGCCGGCCCTGCTGCCTGCCGACCTCTGGAAGGAATCTGGCCGTTATGAAAGCTATGGCGATAACCTCTTCAAGCTCAAGGACCGGCGTGACCGTGACTTCATCTTGGGCCCAACTCACGAAGAAACCTTTACTGAGGTTATTCGGGATAGCATCAAGTCTTACAAGAAGCTGCCCCTGGTTGTTTACCAGCTTCAAGACAAATTCCGTGATGAGGACCGGCCACGTTACGGGATCCTGCGGGGAAAGGAATTCGAAATGCTGGATGGCTACTCCTTCTCTGCTGACCAGGCAGGCTTGGATGAAGCCTACGAAAAGCAGGCTCAAGCTTACCGGAACATCTTTGACCGGGTTGGCTTGAACTACAAGGTCATCCTGGCTGACTCTGGGACGATGGGTGGTAAGAACTCCCAGGAATTCTCTGCACCGGCTAAGGTTGGTGAGGACATCATTGCCTACACTGATGGTGATTACGCTGCCAACCTCGAAAAGGCTACCAGTAAGTTTACCGGCGTTCAACAAACAGACGCACCAGCGGAATTGACTAAGAAGGCTACTCCGGGTGCCCACTCTGTTGATGAAGCGGCCGAGAGCCTGGGAATCGATGCTGATCAGATTCTCAAGGCAATGCTTTTCATGGCCAAGATGGGTGAGGATGATTACCAACCAGTGATGGTCCTGATGCGGGGCAATGACGAGGTTAACGAAGCTAAGGTTACCGATGCCCTGGATTGTGAAGACTTGACCCTGGCAACGGAAGAACAAGCGGTTAAGTACCTGGGTGCTCACCCTGGCTCCCTGGGTCCCGTTGGTGTTGGTGAGGATGTTAAGATTCTGGCCGACAACTATGTCAAGGTTCTGGTCAACATGGCTTGTGGTGCCAACGATGATGGCCACCACTACATCAATGCCAACATCGACCGTGACTTCCGGGTCGACGAATTCGGTGACTTCCGGAACGTTAAGGAAGGGGAAATTGCCCCTGATGGTCACCCAATCAAGTTCACACCTGGGATCGAAATCGGTCATATCTTCAAGCTGGGGACTCATTACTCCGACAAGTTCGGTGCCCAAGTTCTGAACGAAAACGGTCGCCTGGTCGATGTGATCATGGGTTGCTACGGGATCGGGGTTACCCGGTTGCTGTCCGCAGTTGCCGAGCAAAACGCCGATGAAAATGGCTTGGTTTGGCCAGACAGCATTGCACCATTTGATGTGCATGTCATTCCCGTCAACGCTAAGAAGGACGACCAGATGGCCATGGCCAACGCAATTGATGAGCAATTAACTGCAGCTGGCTACGAAGTCCTGGTTGACGATCGGAAGGAACGGGCCGGGGTTAAGTTTGCCGACTCCGATCTGATCGGTATTCCAATTCGAATCACCATCGGGAAGAAGGCTGCTGACGGAATCGTCGAAGTTAAGATCCGTAAGACTGGCGAAACCATTGAGGTTAAGCAGGAAGAAGTTGCCAACACGGTTGGCATCCTGCTGAAGCAGTTGAATAGCGAAGATTAATTAGTTAAATACTTGAATAGAAAATGTGGTTGCAAAGCTGAATCGAATTAGTTTGCACCACATTTTTAGATAGGAGGACATTAGTGTGGGATTGAATCGGCATGAACTGTTTACCAAACTACTTGAGCAGATTCACTTTCCAGAAAAGGACGCCGCGGCATTCCAAAATGCGGCTATCCAGTCGGTCGTCGTCCATAAGAACTCACGGGTGTGGGAGTTTCACCTAATCTTTCGGCAGGCACTCCCGTTCAACCTCTTCCAGGAGTTCACTGCTGCTTTGGAACGGGGCTTTAAGGATATTGCCGGAGTGAAGGTCAAGATCAGTAGCCCCATGACCGACCTCGACCAGCAACTGATTGCTGACTACTGGGAGTATATTGTCAATACGACTGCCCGTGACTCAGCAATGCTCCAGCAGGCCTGCTTACAGACTAGTCCGGAGGTTAAGGACGGTCGGGTGACCCTGGTGGTGGAGAACGAGATTGTCAAGAATATGCTGGTGCAAAAACTGCTTGATAAGATTGAGCACCGCTACCAGGAACTCGGCTTCCCGCAGTTTCGTATCCACCCCTTCGTCGACCAGTCGGCTTCCCAGGAGAAGATTAAAGAACTGAAGGCCAAGCACGAGGCTGACGATGCGGCCCTGGCAGCAAAGGCCATGGCTCAGATTAAAAAGAATAATGCGGCCCGGGCAAAGGCCAAGCAAAAGCAATCTGCGGCTCCAGCACCCGCTGATGGCCCTGCCCAGCTAGGTCGGGCAATCAGCGACAAGGAAAATATTATCCAGATGAAGGACATCCAGGGTGAGGAGCGCTCCGTCGTGGTTGAAGGCTACGTCTTCAATGCTGAAGTGCGGGAACTGCGCTCCGGTCGGCAATTGTTGACCTTTGAGATCACCGACTACACCTCATCCTTTGCGGTAAAAAAATTCTCCCGTAACACTGAGGATGAAGCCCAGTTTGCCAACATCAAGCCGGGGATCTGGCTGAAGGTCCGCGGTCCCGTTCAGGAAGATACCTGGATGCACGACCTGGTGATTAACGCCTACGACATCAACCAAATCAAGCACACGCCGCGTAAGGACAAGGCCCCGGCCGATGACAAGCGGATCGAGCTGCATGCTCATACCGAGATGAGCCAGATGGATGCCACCAATTCAATTACGGAGTTAGCTCAGCGCGCGCACGAATGGGGGCAACCAGCTATTGCGGTCACTGACCACGGTAATGTTCAGGCTTTCCCGGAGGCTTTCAAGGCGGCTAATAAGTTCGGGATCAAGATGCTCTACGGACTAGAGGCCAACGTGGTTGATGATGGGATTCCGTTAGTTTACAACGAGAATCATGATGTACTCTTGGACAACACCTACGTGATCTTCGACGTGGAAACCACCGGGCTGTCGGCAATTTATGACAAGGTAATTGAATTGTCGGCGGTCAAGATGAAGGATGGCGAAGTCCTGGAACGTTTTGACGAATTCATTGACCCCGGCTTCCCACTTTCGGAACAAACCACGCAATTGACCAGTATCACGGATGAGATGGTTCACGGTTCCAAGAGCGAAGAAGAGGTCTTCAAGATGTTCAAGGACTTCTGTGATGGCTGCATCATCGCCGGGCACAACGTCTCCTTTGATATGGGCTTCATGAACACCGGTTACCGCCGACACAATATGTCTGAGATCACGGAGCCGGTGATCGATACCTTGCCGCTGGCTCGTTTTCTCTACCCGAACCTGCGTGGTTACCGGCTGAATACCCTGAGTAAACGGTTCAAGGTCGCTCTGGAGCACCACCACCGGGCCAACTATGATGCGGAGGCCACTGGTCACCTGCTCTATAAGTTCCTGAAGGATGCCGAGAAGCGTTACGACATTCGCTACGTTGACGATCTCAACAAGCACATGGCCGAAAACGATGCCTACAAGCATGCCCGGCCGTTCCACGTCACCATCCTGGCTCAGACCCAGGCCGGCCTCAAGAACCTCTTCAAGCTGGTTTCATTCTCCAATGTTAAATACTTCCACCGGGTGCCACGGATACCGCGGACTGTCCTCACTAAGTACCGGGAAGGTCTGTTGCTCGGGACCGCTTGCTCATCCGGCGAAGTCTTCACGGCGATGATGGAGAAAGGGTACCCAACGGCGCTGCGGAAGGCACGCTACTATGACTTCATTGAGGTCCAGCCGAAGCCAAACTATGCGCCGCTCCTGGAACAGCACGTGATTGCGGACGATGCCCATCTTGAGGACATCCTGAAGAATATGGTCAAGATGGGGGATGAGCTGGACAAGCCGGTGGTCGCTACTGGAGATGTTCACTACCTTGATCCGCACGACGGGGTCTACCGAAAGATTTTGATCAATTCGCAGGGGGGTGCTAACCCACTGAACCGGACTCATCGACCAGACGTGCACTTCCGGACGACTGATGAGATGCTTCAGGAGTTCAGCTTTCTAGGCGATGAAAAGGCCCACGAGATTGTGGTTGATAACACGCACAAGGTAGCTGACATGGTCGATGATGACATTCGGCCTGTCAAGGATCGCCTGTACACTCCACACATGAAGGGGGCGGAGCAGGAAATCCAGGACCGGACCTGGCACACTGCGAAGGCCTGGTATGGTGACCCGCTACCGAAGCTGGTCCGTGACCGGGTCCGGCTGGAGCTGAACAGTATCGTCAAGAACGGGTTCTCGGTCATTTACCTGATTGCCCAGCGGCTGGTAGCCAAGTCCAACAAGGACGGCTACCTGGTTGGTTCCCGTGGTTCCGTCGGTTCCAGTGTGGTGGCCACCCTTTCCGGGATCACCGAGGTTAACCCATTACCACCGCATTATCGTTGTCCAAAGTGCCAATACACCCACTTCTACACCAAAGGGGAATATAGTTCCGGCTTTGACTTGCCAGAACGGCACTGCCCGAAGTGTGGGACTCTTCTGGTGAAGGATGGTCACGATATCCCATTCCAGACCTTCTTGGGATTCAAGGGTAACAAGGTGCCGGATATCGATCTGAACTTCTCCGGGGATTATCAGCCAATTGCCCATAACTACATGAAGGTCCTCTTCGGTGAGAAGAACGTATTCCGGGCCGGGACGATCGGTACTGTGGCGGACAAGACCGCCTATGGTTACGTCAAGGCTTACGAGCGGGATAACGACGTCCAGTTCCGGGGAGCCGAGGAAGATCGGCTTGCCAAGGGTGCTACGGGCGTCAAGCGGACGACCGGTCAGCACCCGGCTGGGATCATCATTGTGCCAGACGACATGGACATCTATGACTTTACGCCAGTTCAATACCCAGCTGATGACCAGAGTGCGGCCTGGGAGACCACCCACTTTGATTTCCACTCAATCCACGATAACATCCTGAAGATGGATATCCTGGGTCATGATGACCCGACGATGATTCGTGCCCTCCAGGACCTGTCCGGGATTAACCCGCGGACCATCCCAATGAATGATCCGGGTGTGATGTCCCTCTTCTCCAGCCCTAAGCAATTAGGGGTCACCGAGGAGCAGATTCAGAGTAAGACAGGAACCCTGGGGCTGCCAGAGTTCGGAACCCGGTTTGTCCGGGGGATGCTGAACGACACGCACCCGAAGAACTACTCCCAGCTGCTCCAAATTTCTGGCCTGTCGCACGGGACTGGTGTGTGGTTGGATAACGCCCAGGAACTGATCAAGGATGGGACGGCGACGATTGCCAACGTGATTGGTTGTCGTGACAACATCATGACCGACTTGATTCACTATGGACTGGATTCTGAAACCTCCTTCCAGGTCATGGAATCCGTGCGTCACGGCCGTGGGATTCCTGACGAGTGGCAGGAGAAGATGCGCAAGGCCAACGTGCCGCAGTGGTACATGGACTCATGCTTGAAGATCAAGTACATGTTCCCACGGGCCCACGCGGCGGCCTATGTTCTGATGGCCCTGCGGATCGCCTACTTCAAGGTCTACTTCCCACTGGTCTACTACTGTGCCTTCTTCTCCGTGCGGGCGGACGACTTTGACGTGGTCGCCATGGCCCACGGTAAGGACGCGGTCAAGCACCGGATGGCCGAGATCAACGAGCAGGGGAACGACGCTAGTGCCAAGGACAAGAGTCTGTTGACGATTTTGGAGTTGGCTAATGAAATGCTCGAGCGGGGCTTCAAGTTCAAGATGGTCGACCTCAACAAGTCCGACGCCTCCAACTGGTTGATTGATGGGGACAGCCTCATCGCACCGTTCCGGGCTGTGCCTGGTTTGGGGCTGAACGTTGCCAAGCAGATCGTGGCCGCCCGGGAAGAGAAACCGTTCCTGTCTAAAGAAGACCTTGCTGAGCGGGGTAAGGTTTCCAAGACTCTTATTGACTTCTTGACGGAAAATCACGTTCTGGATGATCTGCCGGACGAGAATCAGCTGAGCCTGTTCTAAGTGATTACAAACGAACACGCAGACGAAGGATAATCCACCGTCTACGTGCTCGTTTTTGTTTGTCATTAATAGTGTTTTATGCTAAACTTAACTATGGTAAATAACTCGTGGGAGTGAGCAGGGATGCTCGCTCTTTTTATTGCAAACGATGGAGGTGACACATTTGAGTACTGTTGTTGAAACGGTAACGGAGCTTGTTAAGCCAATTTTAGCTGAGCACAACTTTTACCTGTATGACATGGAGTTTGTCAAGGAGGGGAAGAGCTGGTACCTGCGCGTTTACATTGATAAGGATGGCGGGATCACCCTGAATGATTGTGCCACGGTTAGCGACCAGTTGAGTGAGGCCTTGGACAACGTTGAACCAGACCCGATTCCTCAGGCCTACTTCCTGGAGGTTTCATCTCCTGGTGCGGAACGGCCATTGCGGAATGAAGAGGACTATCAACGGGCAGTTAATGACTACATCCACGTCTCCCTGTACCAACAGATCGATGGTAAGAAGGTTTACGAGGGAACCCTGACCAAGTTGACGGATAAGGAACTCACCCTCGATTACTTAGATAAGACCCGGCACCGTCAGGTTGTTATCGACCGGAGTAAGGTTGCTCAGGCCCGGCTGGCAATTAAATTTTAATTAAAGGAGTGTCTCAAGTGAGCAAATCAAGAGTCAATGAAGAAATGATTGACGCCCTTAACTACTTAGAAAAGGAAAAGGGAATTAAGCGAGAAGTCGTAATTGAGGCTTTGGAACAAGCCCTGGAGACGGCCTACAAGCAAAATTACGGCGAAAAGAACGTTGAGGTTGAATTTAATTCACTGACCGGTAACATCAAGGTATACGCCGTTAAGACGATTACCGATGATGAAGAAGCCGTTGCTAACGACAGCAATGAATTCATGAGCTTGGCGGATGCCCGCAAGCTCCCTCATGGTCAGGGTTATGATGTCGGTGATGAGATCCGGGAAGAAGTTACGCCACGTAACTTCGGCCGGATCGCCGCTCAGACGGCTAAGCAGGTCGTTATGCAGCGGCTGCGTGAAGAAGAGCGGAAGATCATCTACAACAAGTACAAGACCTACGAAAACGAAATCATCACTGGTGAAGTTTCACGTGAAGACAAGCGTTTCACCTATGTGGACCTCGGTGACGGTGTTGAAGGGGCCATGGGTTACCGTGACAAGATGCCAAACGAGCACTACCACGTTCACGACCGGATCCAAGTTTACGTTTCTAAGGTTAACGATGACCGGCGGGGCCCTCAGATCTACGTCAGCCGGACTGCTCCTGAACTGCTGAAGCGGTTGTTCGAACGGGAAGTTCCTGAAATCAAGGACGGCACAGTGCTGATTGAAAACATCGCGCGGGAAGCCGGCGACCGGGCCAAGGTTGCGGTTTACTCCAACGATCCAAACGTTGACCCAGTGGGAACCTGTGTTGGTCCCCGTGGTTCTCGTGTTCAAGCTATCGTCAATGAACTGGACGGCGAAAACATGGACATTGTTGAATACGTCAAGGATCCCGCTAAGTTCATCGCCAACGCCTTGAACCCAGCTGATGTCCTGGATGTTATCTTCAATGAACCAGAAGAAGAACCAGTCGAAGATGTAACTGTTGATGGTGATGACGAAGCTGAGACTGAAGCAGCACCAAAGGAAGCAGAGCGCTCTTGCACGGTGGTTGTTCCCGACAACCAGCTTTCTCTGGCAATCGGTAAGCGGGGTCAAAATGCCCGTCTGGCTGCTCGTTTGACTAAGTACAAGATCGATATCAAGTCCGAGTCTGAAATGGAAGAACTCCAGAACCAGGCAGACGACACGACCGACGACCAATCATCAACTGACGCAGAATAATCAAGCAGCGGGGTGAAAATAATGAAAAAGAGAAAAGTACCGATGCGTAAGGATATTGTCACTGGTGAAATGATGCCCAAGCGGCAATTGATCCGGGTAGTCAAGAACAAGGAAGGCGAGGTTTCACTTGACCCTACCGGTAAGAAAGCCGGTCGTGGTGCCTACATCGCAGTCGATGTTGACATCGCCAAGCGGGCCAAGGCAGAGAAGACCTTCGAGAAGGCCTTCCATGTTACCTTGGATGACTCATTTTATGATGAACTGATCCAGTACACGGACCACCTGCAAGCACGGCAGGAATTATTTGGAAAAGATGCCCAAAAATAATCAACAAATCCTAAACCTGCTGGGGTTAGCCCGGCGTGCCGGTCAGCTGACCAGCGGGGAAGGAATCGTATTAAAAAATATTCAAACTAACAAGGCAAAGTTTGTGTTTTTAGCAAGTGATGCTGGGAAGGCAAGTGTTAAGAAGTTTACTGATAAGTGCAACTTCTACCATGTCCCTTGTAACCAGCAATTTACTAGAAAGCAGCTCAGTCAGGCAACGGGTCAGGCAAGAACCGTTTTTGGTGTGATGCAATCTGGATTTGCAAGAAAGTTTGAGGATTTAACGACAATGGAATAAGGAGCGTGAGCGTATGGCCAAGGAACGAATTTACGAACTAGCAAAAGAGCTTAAGATGCCAAGTAAGAGCTTGGTAACAGTGGCTAAGCAACAGGGGATGGCAATTAAGAGTCACATGTCCTCTGTGACCCCTGAACAGGCCAATCAATTACGGAACGTCGTCAAGGGTAACGCCGCTAAGAAGAACCAAGCAGCTAGTCCTAAGAAGCACGAAAACCGGTCAAACAACAATAACCACCAGGAACACAAGAACGGTGAAAATCACGGTAAGCATGCTAACAACAATCACCAGCATGCTGAACACCAAGATCACCGTAACAACGATCAACACCGTGGTAACCAGGATCACAAGGGCCACAATGATCACAACAATAACAACCAACACCATAATGGTGGCGGTCGGTTCGGCGGCAGCTTGAATTCTAATGATAACCGGCGGGGTAACCGTTTCGGTAAGAAGAACAAGAAGCGTAACAAGCACAATAAGAACCGCCGGATGCGGGAGGTTGAACATAAGCAACCAACTCAGCGGAAGGACAAGCCGTTACCAGATGTACTGGAATACACCGAGGGGATGAACGCCCAGGATCTGGCCAAGCTCCTGCACCGTTCACCAGCCGAGATCATCAAGAAGCTCTTCATGCTCGGGGTAATGATCAACCAGAACCAATCTCTGGATAAGGACACGATTGAGCTGCTGGCTGCTGATTACGGTATTGAGGCCAAGGAAAAGGTCGAGGTCGATGTTTCTGATATCGATAAGATCTTCGAGGAAGAACAGAACAATACAGACCACCTTGTTTCCCGGCCACCAGTTGTTACCGTCATGGGTCACGTTGACCACGGTAAGACGACCCTGCTGGACAAGCTGCGTCACTCTCACGTTACTGCTCACGAAGCCGGTGGGATTACCCAGGAAATCGGTGCCTACCAGGTTCACTACAATGACCACCTGATCACCTTCCTGGATACGCCAGGACACGCGGCCTTCACTGAGATGCGGGCCCGTGGTGCCAACATCACTGACATCACTGTTCTGGTGGTTGCCGCTGATGATGGGGTAATGCCACAGACGGTCGAAGCCATTCACCACGCCCAGGCTGCCAAGACGCCAATCATTGTTGCCGTTAACAAGATTGATAAGCCAGGTGCCAACCCTGACCGGGTTACCGAAGAGTTGGCCAAATATAACCTGATTCCAGAAGACTGGGGTGGAGACACGATTTTCGTCAAGATCTCTGCCAAGTTTGGTAAGAACCTGGACGAACTGCTTGACATGATCCTCCTTCAGGCCGAAATGATGGAATTAAAGGCTAACCCTGACCAAAACGCTGCCGGTTCCGTTGTTGAAGCACGGCTGGACCAAGGTAAGGGTTCCGTTGCTACGGTCCTGATTCAACAAGGGACTCTGCATGTCGGTGACCCAATCGTGGTTGGTAACACCTATGGTCGTGTCCGGACGATGACCAACGAAAACGGTCGGCGGATTAAGGCCGCTACGCCAGCAACTCCTGTCGAAATCACGGGGCTCAATGAAGTGCCAGAAGCCGGGGACCGGTTCGTTGTCTTCGATGATGAAAAGACAGCCCGGGCCGCTGGTGAAGCGCGGGCAAAGCGGGCCCAGGATAAGGAACGGCAGAAGACTTCTCACGTTACCCTTGATAACCTCTTCGCTACGATGAAGAAGGGGAAGATGAAGACCCTGCCAATCATCATCAAGGCTGATGTTCAGGGATCTGTTGAAGCTTTGAGCCAGAGTCTGCAGAAGATCAAGGTTGATGGTGTCCGGGTTGACATCATTCACCAGGCCGTTGGTGCCATTAGTCAGAGTGATGTTACCCTGGCCGAAGCTTCTAATGCCGTTATCATTGGTTTTAACGTTCGTCCTACACCGGTTGCCAAGTCCCTGGCAGACTCTAACAACATTGATATCCGTCTCCACCGGGTCATTTACAAGGCTATCGAAGAAGTTGAAGATGCCATGAAGGGTATGCTGGAACCAGTTTACGAAGAAGAGACGATCGGTGAAGTTGAAGTTCGCCAGATCTACAAGGCCTCCAAGGTCGGCACCATTGCCGGTGGGATGGTCACTTCCGGTAAGATCACCCGGGACTCCAAAGTTCGGCTAGTTCGTGACGGTGTAGTTGTCTACGAAGGCGAACTTGGTAGTCTGAAGCGGTTCAAGGACGACGTTAAGGAAGTCAAGGCCGGCTTCGAATGTGGTTTGACGATTGCCAACTACAATGACATCAAGGAAAAGGATGTCATCGAAGCCTACCGGATGAAGGAAGTTCCAGTTAAGTAAAACTGAAGGAGAAAAATATGCCAAGTAAACAATTTCGGGTTGACCGGCTTGCCGGAGAAATCCAGCGCGAAGTTGACGACATCCTGCTAAAGCGGGTGCGTGATCCCCGGGTTCAAGGAATCACCATCACGGGTGTCGACGTCACTGGTGACCTGCAGCAGGCAACGATCTACTACAGCTTGCTTTCTGATCTGGCATCTGATGGTGAGAAGGCTCAGGCAGGTCTGGATAAAGCAACTGGCCTGATCCGGAGTGAGCTGGGCAGCCGGCTTAACATCTTTAAGACGCCCGCAATCAAGTTCGAACGAGACAAGTCGATTGCGTACGGTAGCCGGATTGACCAGCTGATCAATAAACTGCATCAACAAGAAAAGTAGATGGGGACTGTGACATAAGCCCCTTATGTAGATTGAAATGCTACAGCGCGGTACACAAATGGCTCCAAGTGTTCGGCTTCACTGAATGCTTGGAGCCTATTTGTGCTCGCGGGGGCTCGAAAACGAAGTCGTAAACGACTTCTGTCTCGCTCCCATTTTGGAGGAATTAAAGATGGATGGAATTATCCCATTATACAAGGAGCGGGGGATGACTAGTTTTGACTGCGTCAGTCGTCTACGTCGGATCCTGCACACCAAGAAGATTGGCCATTCCGGTACCCTGGACCCGTCCGTGGATGGGGTCCTGCCGATCTGTGTAGGCAGTGCAACTAAGGTTGTTCCCTACTTAATGAAGTCAGGGAAGAACTACCAGGGGGAGCTTTTGATCGGGGAGGCCACGACGACCGAGGACCTGGACGGCGAGGTGATCGCAGCCCAGCCGGTCACCAGTGAGATTCCTACGTCAGCCATTGAAAAGGCGATGGCTTCGCTAACCGGTGACATCACCCAGATTCCACCGATGTATTCGGCGGTCAAGGTAAACGGTAAGCGGCTCTACGAATATGCCCGTGCTGGTGAGACGGTGGAACGGCCAGTTCGCCACGTCACCATTGACAAGTTTGAGCTGCTGAGCAGTAAGTATGACCCGACGATTAAGCAGCAGCGGGTTCGGTTCAACGTGGTCTGCAGTAAGGGAACCTATGTCCGGACCTTGGTTGTCGAATTAGCTAAGCGGCTCGGTTATCCAGGAACGATGAGCTGGCTGACTCGCCTGAAGAGTGGTGGCTTCACACTTGACCAGACCCTCAGTCTAACGGATGTTCAGGATGCCGTTACGGCGGGAACAATCAGTCACTACCTCTACCCGCTGGACTACGCGTTGCAGGATTACCCAGCGGTTGAATTATCTGATGACCAATGGGCCGCGGTCCAGCACGGAGCCTGGTTGAAGCCAGCGGAGGTGTCCACTACTGCGGATGAGGTCGTATTGAAGTATAATAAGCAGGTAAAGGCCCTGTATCACCTTGATCAGCAGCAAGGGGCCTACAAACCGACTAAAATGTTTTCAGTGAAATAGGGGGCAACCGTATTGCAGGTTATTAGAGTTCATCACCCGCTTGACAAAAAAATCGTGCCAGCGGGTCCAGTCGTCCTTGCGATGGGCTTCTTTGATGGGGTTCACCGGGGACATCAGGAGGTTATTCGCCGGGCAAAGCAAATCGCGGAGCAGCGGGGACTTCCGCTGGCCGTCCTGACCTACAGTCACGCCCCCGGAGTGGCCTACCGGCAATACCCGGGTGGTTTCAAGTACCTCTCAACCACCAGTCGCAAGCTGAATCTCTTGGGACAGTTGGGGGTCGACAGGGTCTACCTCGTCAGCTTCACCTCTAGCTTTGCCAACCTGGCCCCGCAGGACTTTGTTGATCAATATTTGGTGGCCTTTCATAGTCAGGTGGTGGTAGCTGGATACGACCATACCTATGGGCCGGCTGATGTTGCCTCTATGAAGCTCCTGCCGGGTTATGCTAAGGGACGTTTTGATGTTGTCACGGTTCCAAAGTTTACGGCAGATGATTCGACTACCAAAGTCGGTTCACGGACAATTCGGCAGTTGATTGACCAGGGGAAGGTTGAGGAGGCCAATCAGGAGCTGGGGTACTATTACCAAACTACCGGCTTGGTTGTTCACGGCCTGGCCCGGGGACGGACCCTGGGCTTCCCGACGATCAACGTCGAAACGCCCGCCCCAGAGCGGTTGCCTGGGATCGGGGTCTACGCAGTCGACGTCATGATCGGTGGCCACTGGTACGGTGGAATGGCCAGCGTTGGTCACAACATTACCTTTGGCGATCATAACCAGTTGACGGTTGAAATCTACTTGTTTGACTTTAATCGGATGGTCTATGGTGAAGAGGTAAAGGTGCGCTGGTACCAGTTCCTGCGTGGTGAGCAGAAGTTTGCTGGTGCTGACGAGCTGGTTGCCCAAATGAAAAAAGACGAACAAGCAGCCCGCGCGATTGTTCAGAACCCACCAGTATTGCCTGACCAGCGCGTTCATTAATGATATAAGAAAAAATACCGCTATGCAGATTTAGTTTTGCATAGCGGTATTTTTTATTTTGGCCATTTCTTAATGAGTTCCTTGAGTAGCGGTTGGATATTGCGACGCTCACTCTTAAGGTAGGTGCCGTAAACCTCAAAGTGATTGTGGGGGTCGTCAATCGCCACGGCATTACGGTTGTCGCTGCCAAAGCGACTTTCGGTTGCCGGAGTTGCCTGGGTTAGGTTCGTGAAGAAAAATGGGAAGTTCGAATACTGACTGATCTGGCTCATGGCCTTGAGGTCCTCCTGGTAGAGGAAGGTGGCGTCAGGGATGTTGTCCTCAACCACCTTGCGCCAGGGGCCGATATCCTGGACGACCAAAAAGCTCATCCCAGCCAGGTCAGCGAAACTCAGCTGCTTCTTCTGAGCAAGTGGATTAAATTTGTCGATCCCGACGCTCAGGTATTCGCGGCCCAAGTACATCGATTCAATATCGTCGGTCTCGACATCTTGAATAGTAAAGATCAACCGTTCCTTCCGCGTCCGCAGATCTGTCAAGACATCGTCCGGTTGAATGAGGTTGTGATTGATTACCACCTTCTCTGGCAATTGTTCTTGCCCCGCGATGAACTGTGGTGGCCCAGGAATAACGCCGGCAATAGTTATTGTGTGCTTGAGCCGGTCATAGTTGAGGACCGTTTCAGTGAAGTTGTCTTCCGCCTGCAACACTTTCCGGACCTCGTTGGCTGCCAGGACGCCGGTGTCATTCAGGGCAATATGATTGCTGAACTGCCGGTCAAACAGGGTGACCCCCAGCTCCTGCTCCAGCTTCTTCATCTTCCGTGTTACAGTCGGTTGGGTGATCATCAGGTGTTCGGCAGCCGCACTCAACGTTCCATATTCCTGGAAGGCCACCAGTTCACGCAATAGCTCTAAATCAACCATGTTATACATACTCCTTTCCGCTATTCCATACTTGTATAATAACATACCGAACAAGTAATTTTCTTCTCCTTGGCGACTGGATATACTAGGAACCGTTAAGAAATGATATCTAAATTCCAAACGTTGAGAGGAGAAAATAATAATGGCAAAATACGTAATTCTTGCAGCAACTGGTCAGATCGGCCAGATGACAACCCAATACTTGTTGGACAATAGCGACAGCGATCTGGTCCTGTTCGGCCACAACGCGGAACAACGGCTGAGCAAGTTTGCCGGCCCGCGGGTCAGCTTCGTCGATGGTGACTTGAAAGACGCCGCAGCCTTGAAGAAGGCCTTTGATGGTGCCGATGCGGTCTTCCTCGCATATGTGGCCACACCAGACATTGTTGAACCAATGATCAAGGCCCTGGACGAAAGTGGGGTCAAGCGTTTCATCGCCATGTCGGTTCCAGATGTTTACCAAGAAGTTGCCGGTCCATTCCAGGCCTGGTACCGTGAGCACACCGGCTTGGTTTGGCAGACCAATTATGTTGACACCGTCGACGCAATTGAAAACTCCGATCTGGACTATGTTATTCTGCGGACAACCTGGTTATACAATGATCCAACTAAGACCGACGTTGATGTCACTACGAAAGGTGAACCGTTCAAGGACGCCCAGATTAGCCGGGAGGCCGTGGCCAAGTTTGCGGCTGACCTGCTGACGGGCAAGCAGGATTACCACCGTGAAAGCCTGGGAATCGGTGAACCCAACACAGAATGGACGAAACCCAGCTTTTACTAAGCTAAGCAGAATTTGTTAAAAGTTTTTTGAAAAAAGGTCTTGCCTTCCAGTCGACTGCAAGGATTAGACTGTTGTCAATCATTTAAGGAAAGAAGAGTGAAAACAAATGTTATACAAAGATTTGTCAGGTAAAGTTGCTGTAATCACTGGTGGTTCCAAGGGAATCGGTAACGCCATCGCAGAACGTTTTGGTCAAGAACAAATGAAGGTTGTTATCAACTACAACTCTGATAAGGCCGGTGCCGACAAGGCGGTTGACCAGATTAAGCAAGCTGGTGGTGAAGCTGTTGCCGTTCAGGCCGACATCTCAACTGAAGAGGGTGTTCAAAAGCTTCTGGATACGGCTGTTAACTCATTCGGTACGCTGGACATCTGGGTTAACAACGCCGGGATGGAAAACCAGCACCCAACCAATGAACTGAGCCTGAAGGACTGGCAGCGGGTCATCAACGTTAACCTAACTGGGGTATTCCTTGGTGCTAAGGCGGCCCTGAACTACTTCTTGAAGAACAACAAGAAGGGTAACATCATCAACATGTCATCCGTTCACGAGCAGATTCCATGGCCAACCTTCGCTCACTACGCAGCAAGTAAGGGTGGGGTAAAGCTCTTCACTGAAACCATTGCGATGGAATACGCTGACAAGGGTATCCGGGTTAACTCCATCGGCCCTGGTGCGATCAACACCCCAATCAACGCCAAGAAGTTTGCCGATCCAGAGCAGCTTGCAACGACAACTTCTATGATTCCAATGAAGCGGGTTGGCGATCCTTCCGAGGTCGCTGCTGCGGCCGCTTGGCTGGCTTCCGATGAGTCAAGCTACGTTACCGGGATTACGATGTTTGTCGCTGGTGGGATGACGCTTTACCCAGCATTCCAAGGTGGACGTGGCTAATAAATAGCTGAACAATGAATTAAAAGTGCGGTCGACATCTTGTCGCCGCGCTTTTAGTTAATGAACGTGAATCAATATTGAAAGAGGGTCATGCTTTATGAAAAAGTCTTCAGTCCCCAATATCATTTGGCGGACGTTAATGTCATTATTAGGAATTACCATTTTGTCACTGGGAACAGCCTTTCTGCGCGGCGGTCAGGTGGGGCTCGACCCGTTTACCGCTACTAACACCGGGATCTCGGGTCACCTCAACATGAGCCTGGGGGTATATCAATTATTAGCTAACGCAGCTATTTTTATTTTCATTCTGGTTATGGATCGTCACAAGATCGGCATTGGGACCTTGCTTAATATGGTCCTGGTGGGCTTTGAAGTGCAATGGTTTATCGCTCTTTACCAGCAGATTTTCGGCACCCATGCCAACATTATCATTGTTATCTCTAACCTGATCATTGGTCTGATCCTGTTTACCCTGGGTGCTTCAATGTACATGGGGGCTGACCTGGGGGTTGCTCCGTACGACGCGATCGCCCCGATCCTGTCTGATCGCTTCCATACCAAGTACCGGACGGTCCGGATTGCCCAGGACCTGCTGTTTATGATTGTGGCCTTCCTGGTCGGTGGTCCTGTCGGTATCGGGACCGTGATCGTGGCGTTCTTCACTGGTCCGCTGATCACCTTCTGGGATAACCACGTCAGTCTGCCGATGCGGCGTAATATTGATCACGCCCAAGACATGTCTTCTGGGAAGCGGGTCGGTTACCTGCTGACCCAATTCGGACAGAGCAGCTACAAACTGGTATCCCGTTCGTACGAGCTGACTAACCTAATGCAACGTCGGCTGTCTCAGTATTCGCCACAGGATATTGAGGACCAGCTGAAGATCACCCGGCGCAACATGGAGATTGCCAAGGCATCTTACCAGAGTTCTGAGCGGCGTTACGATATGCTGCGGGCCGAATTGCAACGGCGCAAGAAGCAGACAGCGAGTGTTGAGAGCACTCAGAGTGAAGCATAATCGTTAGTCTTAACAGAAATATTTGATTTTTTTGAAAAAAGGTATTGCCTTATAGTCGACTTCAAGGATTAGGATAAGAATCGTTGAAAGGATATCAAAATAATGAGGTGAGAATAATGGAAGAAGAATTTACATTAAACAATGGTGTAAAGATGCCAGAAGTTGGTTTAGGAACCTTTAGGATGTCATCTGATGCAGCTCAAGGTGCTGTTGAGTCTGCACTGGCCGATGGTTACCACCTGATCGATACTGCGGAAGGCTACTACAACGAAGACGGTGTTGGTAAGGGGATCAAGAACTCCGGCGTCAACCGTGAAGACCTGTTTGTAAGTACGAAGCTGTGGACGACTTCATACAGCGACCCCGATGCCGTTGATAAGGCATTGGATCGCTTAGGCCTGGACTACATTGACCTGCTCTTCATCCACCAGCCGACTGGCGACTGGAAGACCGCTTACCGGACTCTGGAAAAGGCCTACAAGGATGGCAAGATCAAGGCCATTGGGATTTCCAACTTTGATCGGCGTGCTTCCCTGTTGAAGGAGGCCCTGGACTTTGCTGAGATCAAGCCACAAGTTCTCCAAGCGGAAGCTCACCCATACTTCCCACAAACTGAAGCGCGGGAAATCTTGAAGCCATACGGCACCCGGCTGATGGCTTGGTACCCACTGGGCTCTGGTGATCGTTCCCTGATCAACGAACCGATCTTCACTAAGTTAGCTAAGAAGTACGGCAAGTCCAACGTTCAAATCATCCTGCGTTGGCACACCCAGATGGGCTTTGTTGTTATTCCTGGTTCCACTAACCCGGCCCACATTCATGACAACCACGACATCTTCGACTTCAAGTTGACGGACGAAGAGATGGCCGAGATTGCCAAGATCAACAAGAACAAGCGTTACTACTAATTACCAGATAATGGAGGAATAAGAAATGAAGTTAGCAATTTTAGCAGCAAACGGACAAATCGCCCGGATCGTCGAAAACCGCATCCTGAATGAAGACCAGTTTAAGGATGTTGACCTGACCCTGTTCTTACGGAACAGTAGCCGGCTCAGTGACCTAGCTGATAACCCTCGTGTTACTATCATCGAGGGTGACCTGAACAACCCAGAAGATGTTGAAAAGGCTGTTAAGGGTCAAGACATGGTTTTCAACGCGGTAATTGACCATGATGATGCAGGTCATAATCGGCCAACTCACAACATTATCAATGCCATGAAGAAGTACGGTGTCAACCGGTTGATCTTGACGAACCTGCTTGGAATCTACGACGAGGTTCCTGGTGAGTTTGGTAAGTGGAACCGGGACACTTGCTTTGGTGGTACTGTCCGTGACGACAACGCTGCCGTTGTATCTGACCGGTTGGCAGCTGAATCTGGCCTGGACTACACGACCCTTCGTCTGCCATGGCTCAATGACCGTGATGAAGTGAAGTACACTATCACCCACAAGGACGATGAATTCGTCGGTGTCTCTGGTTCCCGTCAGAGCATTGCCGACGTTGTTCTGAAGATCGTGGCCGACCCAAGCTTCGGCAGTAAGGACAGCTTAGGTATTGCCGACCCTGATACTCAAGGCAGCAACCGTCCAGTATACTAATATTTGTAACTCCTCCCTAATAAACTAAATATAGTAAAATCCCCAAATTCATAATCCCAAAATGCGACTTGAGAGCTAAGACTCTCAAGCCGTTTTTTATTGTTGATGATGATCAAATTTTTTTGTGGGTAATTATTATTTTTGTGCTTGCCTTGCAGTCGACTTGAAGGTCTATACTCTTCATCGTTGAATTTGGGAGAAAGGGAGGAATAACTGATGAATAAGATATTCACGTTTCTAGGAAAGCCACGAACTATCAATCATCAGATCTCCAATCGGAAAGTCAGCTGGTTGGAACTGTTCTACGATCTGATCTTTGCGGTGGTTATTGCCAGGCTGACGGACAGCCTGCTTGACCACTTGACCATTAGCGGCATCGGTTATTCGGTCCTTTTGTTTGGTTGGTTTATTTGGGGCTGGAACGAAATGTCGGGTTACTTTGATAATCACGGTAACGATTCGATTATCAACGTTCTGATCATCAACACGGAGATGATCTTGACGGGGATCGGGGCCCTCTTCATTCCCGAAGCGATCGGTGGCAAGCTGGGAAGACTCAGCATCGTTTTAATGGCGATCGAACTGCTGATGGCGCTGGTCTGGTTTGGTCTGGCCTACTTTGACCGGATCCACGGACCAGCCTCCCGGGTATGGGGAGCGGTTCACCTGCTGTCCTTGGCGGTAATGGTAGTGACCTACTTTATCAATCGTTTCTGGCTGACGGTGGGGTTAATTATTGGACTACTGCTCAACATTTTTGACGTGATTGTGGCAAATCCGCGCCTGGCCCGGGAGTACGATCAAGCGGACATGGACCATGAGATCAAGGACTCAATGATTGAGCGCTACGGACTGATGACGATGATTGCCCTTGGCGAGATCATTGCTGGCTTGTATGAGGCGGTTAACAGCCGGATCGACGGCGCCGTAATTATTCGCTTTATCATCTGTATTATTTTGGTGGCGTTAGTTGCCGCAATCTATTACCAGGTTCTGGGAACTCTACGCATTATCCTGTCGTCATCGATCGCCACGATCCTGACCGGCTGGTTATTCATCCTGGCAATCATGTTCTCGTTTTACATGGGAGTCACGATCCAGATGGTTTTGCGTTATGAGAATACTCCGCAACAGACGATGGGAAACTTGGCCTTTGCATTAAGCCTGATTCTCTTCTTGGCCTTTATTCGCGCAATCGTCTTTATTGGCACGGAAACGGAAAAGCAGGTCGACAAGAAATTAATAACAATATATCTAATGATTGAAGGACTTATTTTAGTTGGCCTGGCGTTTGTACCGACAATCTGGTTTTTAGTTGGTACGGTGGTGATCTTGCTGGTCATGATCATCCAGGGACGCCTGTTAAACCAATAGATAAATTCGAGGAGGAAATAAAAATGAAGTATTTATGGTTATTGTTACCAGCAATCGGGTGGGGGATTCTTCCCTTAATCGTAGTGAAAACCAACAGTAAAGTAGTCAATCAGATCTTCGGAACCGCAATGGGGACCTTGATCGTCAGTATCTTCGTGATGATCTTCATGCGGCCGAGTCTCAGTACCACGACGTTCATCATGGCAGCCGTGGCCGGGGCCATGTGGATCGTCGGTCAGCTGGGGCAGTACACCGCCTATCAGCGGATCGGGGTTTCACAGACAATGCCGATCTCAACTGGTCTGCAGTTGGTGGGAACCTCGCTGGTTGGGGTATTTATCTTCGGTGAATGGGCAACCACGACGGCCCGGGTCGCTGGTTTCGCTGGGATCGTCCTTCTGATCATCGGGGCCGTGTTGACCTCGATCAATGACCAGGCCGGAAGTTCACAGGTTAATGGTAATCGGACCGCCACGCTCGTGATGTTGCTGTTGACGACGATCGGTTACATTATCTATAACGCCATTCCACGGGCACTGACGGCCTCCGGGATTGCCATTTTCTTCCCCGAATCAGTTGGGATGGTCATCGGGGTACTGATCTACCTCCTGGTCACGCACCGCACTTCCGCCCTGCGTGAACCGGCCAGTTGGCGGAGCCTGATTGTTGGTTTTGTTTTCTCAATCGCCTCACTTACCTACATCCTGAGTGTGCGTGATAACGGGGTCAACACCGCCTTTGTGGTTTCTCAATTATCAGTAGTTATCTCGACTCTCGGCGGGTTCATCTTCCTGCACGAGCGTAAGAGTCGGCGGAGCTACATCCTCACTAGCATTGGTCTGGTCCTTATCGTCGTTGGGGCAGTGATTACTTCAGTCTTCTAACTGAAATGGCAAGGACATTAAACTATAATGAATTTAGGCTATAGCCATAAAGCAAAAATGATCGGAAAGTCTTACTTTTCCGATCATTTTTTGTTTAAAGTATTATCCCCTTAAGACAGTAGCAGTGGAATTTCGCTTATGTTATCAGCCTAAGGTTTAATTTCTCTTGGACAACCTACCATAATATACGGAAAGTAGGATTATGATAAGGATGGTAATTACTAATAGTACCAAAATGCAGGTCATAAACATCGACTACTTTCTATTCTGAATAATTTTCCAAGCGGCGTCATCAAATTTCTTTTTCTTAAAGTAATAAGGCTTATCTGCGTTAGTTATTTTTCGCAAAACATGACATGGATTACCAACAGCTACCACATTATCGGGAATGTTCTTAGTAACTACACTTCCCGCGCCAATCACAACATTATTACCAATAGTAACTCCTGGACACACGGTAACATTTCCACCTATCCAAACATTGTCACCAATAGTTATCGGAATTCCATATTCATACCCGGAATTACGGCTTACCGGATGGATAGGATGGCCAGCCGTAAAAATATTTACCCTTGGACCAAACATAACATGATCACCAATCATAACTTTGCCAACATCGGAAATTATGCATCCAGTATTAGCATAAAAGTAGTCTCCTACTTTAATGTGACTTCCGTACTCACAATAAAAAGGCGGTTCCAGGTATATTTCAGTGCCATGCTGTATCCCAGACTTAGTAATGAGCTTTTGGCCCCGTTTAGAATCAAAGGGCATTATTTTGTTGTATTCATGAAATGCTTTTTTAGCTGTCAACTGTTCTTGCATAACTTCTTGAGTAGCAATATATGGCATTTCATTATCGCGTCGATCTAAATTATCCATTTTAATAGCTCCCTAAGATTATTCTGTAACTATAATTATATTTGCAAATAATGACTAAAACTATTAAAATAATGTCAAAAAGTATAAGGAAATTATTTATGGACTTTAACAAATTAGAAAATATCAATTATAGTTTTGAAAATTACCCACTTTTAATTGAATATGCTAATTTATCATCTTATCCTGATTTTCGAGCAATCAATCATTGGCATGATGATTTTGAGTTTACGTATATCTTTGATGGCCAAATGGAATATAACGTCAATGGAAATATTATTACTTTATCCAAGGGGGAAGGAATCTTTGTAAATTCTAAACAAATGCATTTCGGCTTTAACTCTAAACATCACGAGTGCTTGTTTTTATGCCTTGTCTTTAAGCCAACCTTACTGTGCATCAACTCATCCTTTGAGGAGGAATACGTTAAGCCGATTATCAATAATAGTTTGCCATTTCTGAAATTAAGCGAACGGGATTTGTCGCAAAAGATGATCTTATCAACCTTATTGACGTTAAGGGATCGGAAACAGTCTAGATTGGCGATTCAGGCTAAATTATTTGCTATCTGGGATAATTTATATCAGCTCCTTCCAAATACCCAGAAGAATATTTTAGAAAAGAATAATGATTTTTCATTGTTGAAATCGATGCTTATTTTTATAGAAAGTAATTATCAGCATAAATTAACTTTAGCTGATCTGGTTAAGAAATTTGGAACAAGTAAAAGCAAAATTATTAAATTATTCAATCGATATCTTCAACAAACACCAATTGAATACTTAAACAGCTTTAGAATAAAGAAGGCTTGTCAATTACTAAGTTCGACTGGGCTAGCCATCACTGAAATTGGCTTTCGAGTAGGCTTTAACGATAGTAGCTACTTTGCAAAGACTTTTAAGCAGAAAATGCGTAAGACAGCTCGTGACTATCGTAAAGAGCACAATTAAAATTATTAAATAGTACTAAATTAAGAAATCTCCCCGAGGATTGATACTTTAGTTAGCGTATCAATTCTCGGGGAGATTATATATTTTTTTAATCTTCGTCCTTTTTGAAAAATTCTGAAACACTCAACACGATGACGTTGATCAAGACGGCGTACAAAACGGCTGGCGGGAAGACAGTAACAGTCAAGATCAGTCCTAGGACTTTGATACTGAGATCAAGCACGACTGCCCAGGTGTTGAGGTCGTACAGGGCCTTGAAGTAGCGACCGTGGTTAGCAACGTTTAGGGAATGTGAGATCCCGATGTTGGAGAGGGAAACCAGTAGGATGACGACCCCGTACATTACCTGGGCCGTGACGTTGTTGAAGTTCTGTGCGACGATGCTGGTCGTGTACGGGAACAGGGAGGCAAAGAACAGCATCAAGAGGGTGTAGACCACGGTGGCGTTGTTGACCTTCTTGATCCGGTGCCAGGCGTTGTGGTGGCTTAACCACATGAAGCCCAGCCAGAAGAAGGAGAGGGCGTATGCGAAGTAGTTGACTCGCAGGGCCCAGACGCCGGCCCAGGTGACATGGGCGGGTTTCTCCAGTTCCAATACTAGGATTGTCATAATAATTGCGAGGACCGCGTCGGTGAAGGCGGCAAGACGTTCTTTATCCATTTATGATCACCTCAAAATAAATTCATTCTATTTTAGTTTAGCATACGATCGGAAAATTAGAGGTCGGGAACCTGGGATAGCTGTTCGGCCAGCCTGGTTACCAGGGGCGTGATCCGCCGGCGGTTGGTCTTGAGATAGGCAGCGTAGAGTTCAAGAGAAGCATGCGGGTCATCGATGGGGATGAGTTTACGCTTGTGGTCGTCAATGGGTGATCCCTGATCGAGGGCATTAGTGATGTTGGTCTTGAAGATTGGAAAGTTCGAGTAGCGGATCAGTTCGCGGAGAGCTTCCGGCTGCGGCTGGTAGAGAAATTGGCCGTGGGGAATGTACTTCTCAATCACCGGCCGCCATTCCCCAATGTTGGCAGCGAGGACGAACTCGTGCCCGTTCAGATCGCTGAACTTAACACTCTTGCGTGAGTATAAGGCATTGAACTTAGTGATCTTGATCGCCAGTCGCTCGGCCCCAATATACCGCGACTCAATATCGTCAGTCTGAATTTCCCGGGTGCTGATAATCATGGCGTATTGATGGTTGGTTAGAAGTTTCTCAACCGCTGTGGGCTGTACCAGGTCGTTCTCGATGACGAGCTGGTCAGAATCAGCCATGCGGTCCGCAAGAAACAGTAAGGGACCGGGGATGGTACCGGCCACCCGCAGGTAGTCGTTCTTGCTGGCAAACTGCTGAACAGCCTGAGCAAATTCCTTTTGCTGCCGCAAGAGGGCCTTGGCACGTTGGGCAGTGAATTTTCCGGTAGCAGTCAGTGAGATCTTCTGTGGCTGACGGTCAAATAGCTTGACCCCTAGCAGATTTTCGAGCTTTTTTAGGCCGCGGCTGATGGTGGGCTGGGTGAGGTTCAATTGCTCGGCAGCCCCCGCAATTGTTCCAGTCTGTGCAAAGGCTACAAGGTATTCGAGCAGGTAGTTATCAATCATTATTTGCCCTCCTTTTTAGCTTACGTCACACGTAATCTACCATAGGGAAGTAGTAATTTTCAAGTGACGGTTGCCCATTTACAATAAATTCATACTAAAAATTGTGAGGGGAGATCTGAAATTGAAAAATCAAACAGCTGAATTAACAACCAACGATCCAAGCAAATTCGGCATCATCCTGCCGATCGTCTTAATTAGTTACTTCTTAATCTTATTGAATAATTCCTTAGTGTTCACGAGCACGGTGCAGATTAGCCGTGATATGCACATGAACAGTATCATGATCGCCTGGGTCAGCAACGCCTACGCCCTGACCTTTGGTGGTTTCCTATCCTTTGGAGCCCGGCTCGGTGACATCCTGAATCGGCGGAAGGTTCTCTTAACCGGCCTGTGGATCTTCACGATCGCATCACTGCTGGTCGGACTGGCCACTAACCAAACCGTCCTGATCGCAATGCGGGCAGTTCAAGGAATTGGTGGGGCGCTCCTGGCACCGGCCACTCTGGCCTTATTGATGGACTACTACTCTGGTCCAATGCTGACCCGGGCAATTGCCTACTACGGGGCTACGGCCGGGATTGGAACCAGCCTGGGCCTGATCGTCGGTGGGGTTATCGCCAGTTACTCCAGCTGGCGGAATGGCTTCTACCTTGACATGGTGATGGGCCTGATCCTGATCGTGATGTCATGGCGCTACGTTCACCCGTCCGTTGAGAACCGGACTAAGCAGAAGATCGACTGGTGGGGTTCAATTACCTCAATCATCGGCTTCAGTGCCCTGGTCTACAGCATCAACGGAACTCTGTACCGGGGAGCCGCAATTGTTGTCACTATTGTATCCCTGGTAAGTTTTGTCCTGATCGAAGCGCGGACTGCTAACCCATTGATGCCTTTAGTAATCTTTAAGGATAACCAGCGGGCCAGTGCCTTGGTTTCCCGGTTCTTCATGCTGGGAGCCAGCATGTCATACTTCTTCCTGATGCCACAAGCTCTGCAACGGGTATTTGGGATCACACCACTACTGGCCGCAATTGCCTTCTTGCCACTGACGGTCATCCAATTCGGAGTTTCCCTGCTGGTAGCTCGGCTTACTTTCCGCTTCTCCAACGCTGCCGTACTGATCGGTGGGGCGGTCATTGACACCTTTGGCCTGGCTCTTGGGGCAATCATCGGGATTCAGCACGGCTACTGGTTAGGCGTTGCTCTCCCAATGGTCTTCATCGGAATCGGTCAGGGATTGATCATGAGTCCATTGACGGTTGCCGGGGTTGCCGACACGTCCGGTGACATTGCCGGTGCAGCCTCTGGGGTTGTCAACACGGTTCACCAGATCGGTGGCGCGGTTGGTCTGTCAATCGTTTCCGAAATGGTCGCTGGCATTGCTTCACCAGTAATGATGATCAATCACGCCCAGGCTTGGATGGTTGTTCTGGCCGTGATCATGCTGATTGCCGGTCTCAATATTTTACGTGGTTCGCATAAATAAAGTTGTTGCCTTGTAGTCGACTCCAAGGTTTAGAATACCATTATTGAGAAATGGAGGAATGATTTTATGGAAACACGTATCCTAGGTAAAGACTTAAAAGTGACGGCCATTGGTCTTGGCTGCATGGGCTTTTCCCATGGTTATGGTAAGCCAACAGACGTTGACGAAGCCATCAAGAATATTCGGGCCGCTTACGACATGGGCTACCGCTTCTTTGATACTGCTGAGATCTACCAGGGAACCAACCCGGATGGCTCCACGAACTACAACGAAGAGCTAGTTGGCAAGGCCCTGCACGATGTCCGTGACCAGGTGGTAATTGCCACCAAGTTTGGGATCGCTGCCCATGAAGGTAACGGCCTCAAGGTGGATTCCAGTCCGGAAACGATCCGGAAGTCAGTTGAAGGCTCCCTGAAGCGGCTCAACACTGACCATATCGACCTCTACTACCAACACCGGATCGATCCAAACGTGGAACCGGAGACAGTAGCCAAGGTGATGCAGGAACTGATGGATGAAGGTAAGATCACTCATTGGGGAATCTCAGAAGCCAACGAAGATTACCTTCGCCGGGCTAACGCGGTCTGCAAGGTGACGGCTGTCCAGAACCGTTACTCAATGATGTATCGGGAATACGAAGACCTCTTCCCAGTCCTTGAAGAATTGAACGTTGGTCTGGTGGCCTTCTCACCACTGGCCAATGGCTTGCTGACCGGTCAGATCAAGCAGAGCACCTTCTCTGACAAGGACCTGCGGAACAAGATGCCGCAGTTCAAGCCAGAAGCCCTGAAGAAGAACCAGGAACTTCTCGACCTGCTCGATGAGATTGCCGCTCGTCACGATGCCACTCCGGCCCAAATCTCCCTGGCTTGGATGATCAACAAGAAGCCATACATCGTGCCAATTCCGGGTAGCCGTCACCTCAACCGGATCGAAGACAACCTGAAGGCCGCTCAGATTAAGATGTCGGCTGACGAGGTTGTCCGGATTGACAAGGCTCTTGATGCTGTGCCAATGTCCGATGTCTTTGGCGGAACGAAGATCGAAAAGAAGTAGAAATATAGATAGAACGACGACACAATTCATTAATACAATGCAAATGATCCTATCTGCTGGGGATGGGGTCATTTTTTATTATGAGATGAGTATTTACAATCTAAGTGCAACAGATTTAAAAAAATAAACCCATAGCGGGTA
>CAMCCW010000006.1 GCA_945873395.1 uncultured Lactobacillus sp.
CTTTCCCTTTTTCAATTCAAGTTTCAGAATTTACACAAAATATTTTACGCTCTCTTAAAAAACGTAAATTACTTAAGAATCTTAAATCTTTTTGTTAATTTAGGAGAGTTTATAATGGTTGGTAAAAACAATAGGTTTTTAAAAAATAGTCAAAATGGTCAAAAATATCAACGTTTCTCATTACGTAAGCTCAGTATTGGGGTTGTGTCAGTAGCAATTGCTGCTGGCTTTTATTTTGACAATTTGACAAGTGTACAGGCGGACACGGTTGCTTCTGGGAATAGTCAGGCGGTCGTTGCTAATCAAGATAGCCAAACTAATGTCAATAGCCAGTCCGTCGTACTTGGCTCGGCTGCCCAAACGGCTGAGCCTACGACACCGGAGCAGTCGTCAGCGCCAGCTAGCACTGCTGCCACTAGTACTACATCATCACAAGAATCTACGGCTTTGCAGAAGAATGCCGCAGTGCCTGTAGCTGAGTCGAATTAGAATGATAACGAGCAGGCAAAACAAGTATCTGATGATCAGGCGCAGTCTGTATCATTACATATGTATACATATGATAGTACAGCTAAAAAAGATAGTACATCTAGTAAAGCAACGATCAGTGATAATAAAAGTCAATTAGTTGGAATTACGGGATCGTTTGGGATAACCAAAGAACAGCTTGAAAATAACAAGCTTGATTCGATTACAATTGGTACGATTACGCAGCAACGGGATCAAGATGGTTTACCAAATATTCCAGTGCTGATACGGACATCCCAGCATTCACTTACTATTCCAGGTACAAATGTTAAAATTGGCGATATTACGATTACTCATGTTGGGGATAAGGATAGTACTAGTGATGTGATTTTGAAGCTAGTAAATATCAATCGCGATATTAAGATTAAAAATTACCCAGGCTTAACTTTTACGATCCCAATAGCTTTTGTTCTTAATCATGGTGTTGATGCCAGTGAGTATCCTGAAACGTCATGGAATAAGAATAATACTCAGAAGGTGAATTTTTTACTCAATGGGCAGGATGGAGAAAATCTCTACCAACTTACAATTAAGCGACCAATATTAACATCGAAGCCAAAAACAAGTGACTTCACAACCTATAATGATCTTGAAGATTACCTGAGTCAGAATCCCTTTATTTATCCACATCCTTCTAGTGATGAGGCGGTTTTTTCAGTACGTGGGGACTATATCAGTCCTGAAGAAATAAATGAATTCTTAAAGGATCCGCTTAAAGCGCAAGCAAATATTTCTGATGGAAATTATCAGTGGCATCTTACTATAAAAGAAGACGCAACTGATAAAAATCCTAATCCAAAAGGTATTGCCAATATTCAAGTTAGTGGTGGTGCACCACTAGGGTTGATGTTTGATCTCAATAAAAATGTAAAGATAAAGAATACCGGTGTAGTTCCATTATGGGAAACTTTTTATCCAATTCAACTTGAGGACAACCTTGATTGGAATGAATTACAAATCCAAAGTTCAAATTATGAAGGACTAGTTTGGTCTCGCCAGAAAGACAATTCGATTAGGCTTTGGTTTAACTGGCCCAAAAAACGGTTACGTGATGAATGGGTTAAAGCAATTGAAAGCAAATATTATGGATCTGATAGTGACTATAAAGAAGACGATTTTCCTAAAGACCCCGAGGCTAGAAAATATTGCGTAAGCCTCGCAAACTACTTTAAAAAAGCAATGTATACGACGACACTAGGAGTCGACGCTGATGAATTCGCCAAGAACAATGCAAATGCCTACTATCATTTTCTAGGAATGAATCCATTAATGTGGTATCAAGAAATCCATATTATTAGTAAAGATCCATCACTTCCTAATTCCATTACTGCCGATGGAGGTACCAGTAAGAAAACAGTTTCGACAATACCTGGTACACATGATGTTAAAACTTCACTGACTAGGACGATTACTATTACTAATCCAGGTAATAAAACGCAGAAAAAGGTTGAGCAAACAGTTACCTTTACTTCAGAGAACAACAAAGATTGGAAAATACAAGGTGAATGGGAAGGGTATACGTTAGACAAAATTCCCAAATATACAATTGCAATTAACGGTAAAAGTATTGATGATAATGATCTTAAGATCCCGAGAGAAACTTTTAAAAACGGTGAAGAAATTGATCTTGGTAAATTAATTGAAGCTGGAGATCAAATAATTAATGTTACTTATATACCTAAGATGGATCCAATTACTAGTTCTGATCAATTGAAAAAGACCATTACCCGGACCATTACGATCAACACGCCAAACGCTAAGCCACGAGTAATCAAAAAAGTAATAACATTTACTCGGACCGGTAGTACTAACGAAGTTACTGGCGAAAAGGTTTTCTCTAACTGGACTCCGGATGACGGTACTAAGACTGGTTTTGATGCCTTTAATATTCCATCAGTTTCTGGTTATAATTCCAAGATTTCAACTGGTACGGCTGATATGTTGAAGGCACAAACGCCAAGTCAGGATCAGATTACGAACTTGCAAGATGAAAATGTTGTTATTGATTACTTGGCTAATGATCAATCCATGACGATTAATTACGTTGACAAGGATGGTAATCTGGTTGCCGGCGGACACTTTGTCGTCTCTGGCAAGACGGATCAAACTGTTGATACTAATGCTAAGATTCCTACTGGCTGGGTATTAACACCAGGCCAGACGGATGCTCCAAAGACGATTACCTTCACTGGTACGCCAACGGCTGACATTACAATCACCATTGAGCACGGTACTAAGCATATTCCTCACGATAATCCTGTCAAGCCAGGCGGTAAGACGCCGACTAACAAGGAAGTCCAGGGTGCTCATGATGAAGATCTGAATCGTGATGTAACGCGGACAATTAATGTTCACATGCCAAATGGCACTATTCAAACTGAGCATCAAGTTGCTAATATCTTCCGTGATGCGACGGTCGATGAAGTAACCGGTGATGTAACTTACACTGACTGGTCAACTGATGCTAGTGACTGGAAAGCTTACCAGGCTCCAATAGTTGATAGCTGGACCGCTGACAAGTCGGTTGAAGCTGCTACGGTTGATGAAAACACTAAGGACACTACGATTGACATTCGCTACACGGCTAATGATCAGACAACTCATATTATCTATGTAGACAAGGATGGCAACACCGTTAAGGATTACACGGTATCTGGAAAGACTGATCAAACTGTTGACGCTAACGCTGATGTGCCAACTGGTTGGGTATTGGTTAACGGTCAGACACCGGCTCCAAAGACGATTACTTTTGGTAGCACACCAACGCCAAATACAACGATTGTCATTGAACACGGTACCCGTCATATTGACCACAAGACACCTGACCAACTAGGCACCAAGACGCCAACTGGTAAGGATGTCAATGGTACGCAAGAATTTGATTTGAACCAGACGATTACTCGTACGGTAACCTTCCATGAACCAGGTCAAGCAGCACGGACAGTGACGCAAACCGCTAATATCTTCCGTGACGCGACGGTTGACCAAGTAACTGGTGAGGTAACTTACACTAAGTGGTCAACGAATGACAAGAGTTGGACTGCCGTAGTTGTTCCATCTCATGTCGGTTACACGACTCATCAATCTGATGGCAACACTGTGATTCCAGCTGTTGAAGTTAAGGATGGTCAGAAGAACGAAACGATTGATGTAACTTACACAGCTAATGACCAGACTGGTAAGATCGTCTACGTTGATGTTGATAGCAAGAACACCGAAATTGGTCACACCGATCTGGTTGGTAAGACTGACGAAACTATTACGATTACGCCAGAAGCTCCAGCAGGGTTCGATATCGTTGCCGACCAAAACATTCCAAAGAGTGAAAAGGCCACAGCCAATGGTATTCCAACGGTAACGGTTAAGGTTAGCCACCACAAGATCACCGTCAAGCCCGGGGATGAACCAAAGCCAGGTGACAAGAAACCAGGTAATCCGGACAAGAAGCCGGGCGATGGGACACCAAAGACGGACATCAGTTACGAAACTCTGCACCGTAATATGATTCGTACCGTCAATGTCACTGATCCACATACTGGTCTGAAGACGAATAGGGTTACAATTCACTATAACCGTGTTGCAACGATTGACGACGTAACCGGTGATGTCACTTATGGTGCTTGGACGGTTGCTGATGGTTCAGATGCTGGCTTTGACAAGTTCAACATTCCAGCAGTTCCTGGCTACACTAGTGAAATTAAGTCTGGTACGGCTGATGAACTGGAAGCATTAATACCTACTCAGGACCAGATTACTAACTGGACTGACCAAACAGTTGACATTGATTACACGGCTAACGACCAATCCATGACCATTGATTACGTGGACAAAGATGGCAATCCAGTTGATGGTGGTAGCTTTACTGTAACTGGTAAGACGGATCAAACCGTTGATACCGACGCCAAGATCCCAACTGGTTGGGTATTGAGCCATGGTCAAACTGATGCACCAAAGACGATCACCTTTGGTGGCACACCAACAGCTAATATTAAGATTACGGTTGAACATGGTACCAAGCATGTTGATCACAAGAATCCAATCAAGCCTGGTGATAAGACACCGACTAACAAGGAAATCAAGGGTGCTCATGATGAAGACCTAAATCGGACGGTAACGCGGACGATTAACGTTCATATGCCAAACGGCAAGGTTAACACGATTACCCAAACGGCTAGGATTTATCGTGATGCTACGATTGATGAAGTAACCGGCGATATAACTTATGGTGACTGGTCAACGGATGCTACTAACTGGACTGCTTGTACTGCTCCAGTAGTTGCTGGCTACACTCCTGATAAGTCTGTTGAAGCTGTAACGGTTGATAAAAATGCCAAGGATGTAACGACTGACATTAACTACATGGCTAATGATCAAACCATGAACATTAACTATGTTGATGACAATAACAAGGTAGTTGATGGTGGTCACTTCGTCGTATCTGGTAAGACGGATCAAACCGTTAATACCAATGCGAAAATTCCAGCTGGCTGGGTACTTAAGGAAGGTGCAACGGATGCTCCGGCAACCATTACCTTCAAGGGCGCTTATATCACTGATATCACGGTTCACGTTATCCATGGTACGCGTCACGTTGACCACAATACTCCAGATCAGCCAGGCACCAAGACGCCAACTGGCAAGGATGTCAAGGGTACGCAAGAATCAGATCTGAACCAGACGATTACTCGTACGGTTACGCTTCACGAACCAGGCAAGGCTGCTCAGACTATTACGCAAACCGCTAAGATTTTCCGTGATGCCACGGTCGATGAAGTAATCGGTGAAATTACCTATGGTGACTGGAGTACAGATACTGCTGGCTGGACTGAAGTAACGGTTCCAGAACATGCTGGTTACACGGTTCATCAATCTGACGGCAAGACTGGTATTCCGGTGGTTGAAGTTAAGGATGGCCAAAAGAATGTCAATATTGATGTAACTTACACAGCTAACCAACAGACCGGTAAGATTGTTTATGTTGATGCTGACAACAACAATGTCGAGGTTGGCCACACTGATCTTGCTGGTAAGACTGACGAAGATGTAACGATTACGCCAAAGGCTCCAGCGGGCTTTGATATTGTGCCAGGTCAAACCATTCCAGCTACTGAAAAGGCCACTGCCGACGGAATTCCAACGGTAACGGTTAAGGTTAACCACCACAAGATCACCGTCAAACCAGGGGATGAACCAAAGCCGGGCGACAAGAAGCCAGGCAACCCGAACAAGAAGCCGGGCGATGGCACGCCAAACAAGACCATCAGTCATGAAGATCTGAACAAGACTATCACGCGGAGCTTCACTGTCGTTCAACCAGATGGTACTTCTACTACTAAGAAGCAAAACTTAAGCTTCCAGCGGATTGCTACCATTGATGACGTTACCGGTGATGTAACTTACAGCGACTGGGGAACTGACGGTGCTGCCTTTATTGCGGAAACTGTTCCAGTCTTCGGTGGTTACACTAGCCACGTTACTAGTGGTAACTACGGTGCTTACACGCCAACGCAAGGCCAGATTAACAACTGGACTGATCCAAACATCACCGTTACCTACACGGCTAATGATCAAACTGGTGAAATCACTTACGTTGACCGTCGAGGCAACACGATCGGTACTACCCCACTTTCCGGTAAGACCGGTGAGCAAGTGGCTATCAAGCCCGTTGCCCCAGCAGGTTGGAAGATCGTTGATGGTCAATCAATTCTAGAAACGGTTACTGCTACGGCTAACGGCATTGCCGGACCATCAGTACTAGTAGAACACAACACGATTACGGTTAACCCTGGCGACAAGAAGCCAGGCAACCCGAACAAGAAGCCGGGCGATGGTACTCCAAACAAGGACATCTCTTACGAAGACTTGCACAAGAGTACGACGCGGACCATTACAATTCATGATCCACACAATGGTGACTCCGTTGACAAGGAAACGATCAACTTCAACCGGATCGCAACCATTGATGATGTTAACGGTGATGTAACTTACGGCGACTGGACCGTTGCTCCAGATTCTGCTCAGGATCGTTTCAACAACGTTACCTACCCAGTTGTTCCGGGTTACAGCATGACTGCTACCCCTGGTGATTACTCCGCAAAGATCTTAAGCCAAGACGACATCAACAACTGGACTGATCCAATGATTGAAGTTTCCTACGCTGCTCAAGATCAATCTGGTAAGATCTCTTACGTTGGCCCCGATGGTCAAGAAGTTGCTCACACGACCTTGACTGGTAAGACCGACAGCGACGTTGATGTTAAGAATAAGGTCAACATTCCAACCAATTGGAAGATCGTTCCTGGTCAAACCATTCCAGACACGATCAAGGCTGGCGCTAATGTTACGATTAACATCGAACATGATTCCATTACGGTCACTCCAGATAATCCAAAGACGCCTAGCGACAAGCTGCCAGACGGCACGGATTATCCAAAGGGCGTTGATCAAAATGATCTGAACAAGACCATTACCCGGACGATTAACATTATTAAGCCAGGTGAAATTACCGCTACTACTAAGCAGCAAACTAAGTTCCACCGCAGCGCTACGATCGACTTGGTAAATCACAAGATTACCTACACCGATTGGGCTCAAAATGGTAGTTGGACTGCCGTAGATGTTCCAGCGGTTGATGGTTACACGCCTTCTGTTTCCAGCATTGACGAAGTTGCCGTAACTCCTGACACGCAAGACACCACAGTTAATGTCACCTACACAGCTAATGATCAAAACCAAGTTGTTAACTACGTTGACGACTCTGGTAAGGTTATCAACAGTGAAACCATCCCTGGTAAGACTGGTGACAACGTTAAGATCAACGTCAAGGTTCCTGACCACTACGTATTAGTACCTGGTCAAAGCATTCCAACTGATGTCACGCTGAAGTCTAACAACCCAGCCATCAACATCAAGGTAACGCCAAAGCTTGATCCGATCACTAATCCAGCCTTGCTCAGCAAGACCATTACGCGGACGATTACGATCAACAAGCCTAAGAGTGCCCCTCAAGTAATCACACAAGAGGCTAAATTCACTCGGACTGGTAATACCAATGAGGTCACTGGCGAACAAACCTTCTCCGACTGGACCCTGGCATCTAATGACTGGACTGAAGTTGACGCTCCAGTAGTTCCTGGTTACACGCCATCTCAATCTAAGGTTGAAGCGGTTAACGTCACACCTGACATGACTGATACCACCGCTACGATCAACTATTTGACCAATGCCCAAACTGGTAAGATCTCTTATGTTGACGGCGATGGCAACGAAGTATCACACACTGACTTAGCTGGTCACACTGGTGATACCATCAACATCAACCCACAAGCTCCTACTGGTTGGAAGATTATGGAAGGCCAGAACATTCCAAAGACGGTTGTCGCAGGCCCTGACGGTATCCCAACCGTTACGGTTAAGGTTGAACACGACACGATCACGGTAACGCCTGACCAACCAAAGGATCCTAGCGATAAGATGCCAGACGGTAAGAACTACCCAAGTGGTGTAACTAAGAATGATCTGAACAAGACCATTTCACGGAAGATCACCATTAATGTTCCTAACAAGCCGGCTCAAGTAATCAACCAAAAGGCTGACTTCACGCGGACCGCTACAATTAACCTGGTTAACCACGATGTTACTTACAGTGACTGGACCATGACTGACAACACGTTAAACGGCGTTGATGTTCCAGTTGTTCCGGGCTACACGGCTAGTCAATCCACGATTGATGGCATCACTAACCCAACTGTTAACACCAAGCTGTCTGACATCACCGTTAACTACACGGCTAACGAACAAGGTCAAGTTGTTAACTACGTTGATCCATCTGGTAAGACGGTTAAGTCTGACACGGTTCCTGGTCACACTGGTGAAACGGTTGACATCACGGTTAACGTTCCTGACCACTACACCCTTGTACCTGGTCAAACGATTCCAAGTCACGTTACCCTGACGGACAACAACAACCCGATCACGGTTCAAGTAACGCCGAAGATTGATAACATTACTGATCCTGCTAAATTGAACAAGACCATCAGCCGGACGATCACGATTAACATTCCTGGTCAAAAGCCACAAATTATCAACCAAAGCGCAAGCTTCACCCGGACTGGTACCCATAACGAAGTCACTGGCGAAGACAACTTCTCCAACTGGACTTTGAAGAATAACGGCTTAACTGCCGTTACGGCTCCAGAAGTTGACGGCTACACTGCCAAACCAGCTAGCGTAGAAGCAGTTAACAGCCCAACAGTTGACACCAAGCTCCAAAACGTCACTATTAACTACACGGCTAACGAACAAGGCCAAGTTATCAACTACGTTGACGACAACGGCAAGACCGTTAAAACCGACACGGTTAATGGTAAGACTGGCGACAACGTCAAGATCACGATTAACGTTCCTGACCACTACGTTCTGGTTCCTGGTCAAAGCATTCCAACGGATGTTACCCTGACCACCAAGAACACGCCGATTACCGTTAAGGTAACGCCAAAACTTGATGACGTCACTGATCCAGCCCAGTTAAACAAGACGATTACCCGGAAGATTACGGTTAACGTACCGGGCAAGGCTCCACAAGTCATCAACCAAACCGCAACCTTCACGCGGACTGGTAAGACTAATGAAGTTACCGGCGAAACGACTTACACTGACTGGAAGCTGAACAACAACGGCTTAACTGACTTCAAGCCAGAAGAAGTTGCTGGTTACACGCCAACCATCAAAGATGTTCCAGCTGTTGAAAATCCAACTGCCGATCAAAAGTTTGATGACATCAACATTACCTACACGGCTAATGATCAAACCCAGGTTATCAACTACGTTGACCCATCTGGCAAGGTTGTTAAGACCGACACGGTACCTGGCAAGACCGGCGACAAGGTTGACATCAATGTTCAAGTTCCTGACAACTACGTAATTGTTCCTGGTCAAGAAATTCCTACCAACGTAACGTTGAAGGATAAGAACACGCCAATCAATGTTCAAGTAACGCCAAAGATGGATCCAGTAACTGACCCAGCTCAGCTCAACAAGACCATCAGCCGGACGATCACGATTAACGTACCTGGTCAAAAGCCACAAGTGATTAATCAAAGCGCAAGCTTCACCCGGACTGGTGAAACTAACGAAGTCACTGGCAAAACCACGTACACTGACTGGAAGCTTAACAACAATGGTTGGACCAAGGTTGATGTACCAGCAGTACCTGGCTACCAGCCAAATGTCTCCGAAGTGCCTGCTGTTGATGTAACCCCAGATACCAAGAGCCAAACTGTCAACATCACTTACACGGCTAACGAAAACAGCCAAGTTATCAACTACGTTGACGACAATGGCAAGACCGTTAAGACTGATACCGTTTCTGGTAAGACTGGTGAAACCGTTAAGATTACGCCAAATGTTCCTGACCACTACATCTTAGTACCTGGTCAAACAATTCCTGGCCAAGTAACCTTTACCGGTGACCAAACTCAGCCAATTACCGTTAAGGTAACTCCTAAGATCGATGACGTAACTGATCCTGCTCAATTGAACAAGAAGGTTACCCGGAAGATCACAGTTATCGCTCCTAACGGCATGGCTCCTAAGACGATCATCCAAGTTGCCACCTTTGCACGGACTGGTAAGATCAATGAAGTTACTGGCGAAACTACTTACACTGACTGGAAGATGACCAGCACTGGATTCCCAGAATTCACTCCAGACAACATCCCTGGTTACACGCCAAGCATCAAGGTAGTTCCTGCTGTTGGTCACATCACTGCCGACCAACACTTCGACGACATTACCATCACTTACACGGCTAACGAGAACAGCCAAGTTATCAACTATGTTGATGACAACGGCAAGACCGTTAAGACTGACACCGTAACTGGTAAGACTGGTGAAACTGTCAAGATTACGCCAAATGTTCCTGATCACTACGTCTTAGTACCTGGTCAAAAGATCCCATCTGACGTCACGATCACTGGCAACAACCCAGCAATCACCATCAAGGTAACGCCAAAGATGGACCCAGTAACAGATCCTAGTCAATTAACTAAGACCATTACCCGGAAGGTTACGATCACCACGCCAGACGGCAAGACCACTACTAAGACGCAAACCGCTACCTTTACTCGGACCGGTGAGACCAACGAAGTAACCGGTGAAACCACCTTTACTGACTGGACTCTTAAGGACAACGGTTGGACTAAGGTTGACGTTCCTGACGTACCTGGTTACAAGCCAAACGTTTCCGAAGTACCTGCTGTTAATGTCACTCCAGATACTAAGAGCCAAGACGTTGACATCACCTACACGGCCAACGAACAGAGCCAAGTAATCAACTACGTTGACGAAGACGGCAACATCGTTGACAGCAACACGGTATCCGGCAAGACTGGCGAAACGGTAGCTATCAAGGTTAACGTTCCTGAAAACTACGACTTAGTACCTGGTCAAAAGATTCCTAGTGAAGTCACCCTGACGACTAACAACCCTACGATTACCGTTAAGGTTACTAGCAAGACGGTTGATGTCACTGACCCAGCTAAGTTGAACAAGTCCATTAGTCGGAAGATCACCATCAACGTACCTGGTCAAAAGCCACAAGTAATTACTCAGACCGCAACCTTCACGCGGACTAGTAAGCTTAACTTGGCATCTGGCATTGCCATCTACACGCCTTGGGTTCTGAAAGACAATGGTCTGAAGACGATTAACGCTCCAGAAGTTGCTGGCTACACGCCTAGTCAAAAGACGGTTGCTGGTATTGACAACCCTGAAGTTGACACGAAACTCAACGATGTGGTTATCAACTACACAGCCAACGATCAAACTCAAGTAATCAACTATGTTGACGAAAATGGCAAGGTTGTTAAGACTGACAAGGTAACCGGCAAGACTGGTGAAACCGTTAAAATCCCTGCCAATGTTCCTGACCACTACGAATTAGTACCTGGTCAAAGCATTCCAGAAAACATCAAGTTAACTGACCACAACCCGGCCATCACTGTTAAGGTAACGCCAAAGATGGATCCAGTAACTGATCCAGCAAAGCTTACCAAGACGATCAGTCGGACGATCACCATTAACAAGCCTGGTGAAAAGCCACAAGTGATTACTCAGACTGCTACCTTCAAGCGGACGGGTAAGATCAATGAGGTCAACGGTGCCACAATCTACACGCCATGGGTACTTGACCAAAATGGCTTGACAACGGTTAGTGCTCCAGAAGTTTCTGGTTACACCCCAAGTCAAAAGGCGGTTGATGCTATCGACAACCCAACTGTTAACACCAAGCTGAACGACGTCAACATTAGCTACACGGCTAATGAGGGAACGGTCCAGATCAAGTACGTTGATCGCAATGGCAACGAGATCGGCCGTCAAGTAATCACTGGTCACGTGGGTGATACGGTTAAGGTAACGCCGCAGATTCCAGAAGACTGGGTACCGGTAGATCCAGATACGGTTCCGGCCGAGGTCCAGATCAAGGAAGAGAACGGCCAGATCATCATCGTGGTTGTTCGCCATGGTGAGAAGGATCCAGTTCAAACCAAGAACGTTACCCGGACGATCAAGGTAACTACGCCTGATGGTCAAACGAAGACCATTAAGCAAGTTGCAACAATTAGTCGTCACGGTGAATTGGATCTGGTTACCGGTCAAATCACTTGGCAGCCATGGACAACCGCTCAGTGGGATGTCTTTAAGCCGGCAGTGATTGCGGGCTACACTCCAAGTCCGGCGGAAGTACCGGCAGTCACGGTTGATGGTGAAACAACTGATCAGACGGTTGTTATTACCTATACGGCGGTTGCAACGCCTGCTCAACCAGATAGCCAATTACCGGCCGATTCAAACACGAGTGATAACCATGCAGCGGACCAAAAGGCGGACAATGATGCCCAACCAGAGGTCACAAACACGGCTAGTCAACAGACGGCAAACACTCAACAGACAGAATCAACTACCAGCAGCCATCGCTTGCCACAAACTGGTAATAGCCATGATGCTAGTGCCTTGGCGGGTCTGGGTCTGGTTTCCCTGATGGGAATGTTTGGCCTGGGCAGTAAGCGTCGCAAGCATGACTAAAGCACTGAAAATTGAAGGTTCTTTATCAATCAGTGATTGATGAGGGCAACTTAGAGAACTAGACTAATTAGCTTTTTGGGCATTGGTCTGGTTCTCTTTTTTGTTAGATTGTAAACGGTGAAAGGGAGTGGATCACCGATTTTGGTGTAAGCAGTCAATAACGACACATATTGAAAAAAGCGTCCTGCGTAACACATCAGTTTTGATGTCACACAGGATACTCGCTATTTTAATTATGACATTGAGCCTGGGCTTTTCCGTCTACGGTGAAAAAGGCGTGGGCCGCCGAAATCTCGGTGGCTCACGCCTTTGTTATCATGTAACTTATGCTGTGATTCGCTGCCAGAAACGTGGACAGGCACGAACGAAGCGGTAGATTCCATAGAGGAGGAGCAGGGTCAATCCAGTAAGTGAAACGGCTAGCATGACCTTAAACCAACCAGCGACCTTAAAGTAAAGAGTGGCGGTGTTCTTTCCCTTGCGCTGATGGACGTAAGGGGCTCCAATTGAGGACCGCTGGTAGTGGGTCAGGTGCTTACCGTTAACGGTTAGTTGTGACTCGTGGTAAGCGATGATCGGGAGCCGCACCTTCTTGGCCTGGTTAGCATTCCAGGTCAGCTGGAGACCACCGTGGGGCAGTACTGTATGCTGGTATTCCTGGGCATGATTGATGATCTGATCCTGGTAGGCGAAGGAACGGATGTATTTCTTATTGATATACTTCTTCGGGATCGGTAAGTAGTCCGGGCTTCGCTTTTCAACCATTGTCAGCAGCTGACCAGGGTAGAGGTCGTGCACTGATCGGCGGAGTTTGACCCGGTTATCAGTAACCCAGGCAATGGCGCTGGAGGTGTTGAGGACGTCAGTGGACTGATAACGCGCCGTCCGTTGGAAAACGTCGATGGTGTTGGGCACGAAGACCTGGGTGACGACGAAGAGCAGGGCACCGATAGTGATGTTGCGGCGCAGGTGGAGGGCTGGCTCGTGGTCATGCTGGACAAAGGCTGTGGCGGAGATTGCAACCCCGAGGAGAAGTAGGGGATAGGCGATGACCGTCAGACGGTTAGGAAACTGCAAGTTATGCTGAAGGCTCGGGATGGCGACTGCCAGTTTCTCCCATGGTGTCCAGATCGAGCTGAACATCAGGATGACGGCCCCCATGATGGTGACGGTCGTGTTAACCAGGGAGCGCTTCAGATGACAGCAGACGTAGACGAACTGCAAAAGGAAGAGGAGCCAACAGAAGTAGATCAGGTAGGCTCGGGTACTGCTGAACCGCGATGGCACCAGCGAGTTCTTAAGCATGTCAAAGTCTGCTGGGGTGGCGATGTTATTATGCAGGTTAAGCATCAACAGGGCTCCCCAGACGTTGGCTGTCAGGATGGTGGTTCCGACAACGGCCAGGGCGGTTTCACCGATCATGTGCCACCGACGATCAGTGCGGATCAGGCCAATGATAAAGAATGGAATCAGGGTGGCCACGAAGAAGAGTGAGCTCAGTAGGTGGATCTGAATAATGATGGTCATTAACGTCATCAGTGGCAGCCAATGTACGGGACGGTGCCGGTCCTGGAGCATCGTCAGTCCGCACATCAGCATGTATGGCGCCAGCATTGCACCCCAGGCATTCATGTTCTGGGCGAGTTCCCAGCGGGGAAGCCAACCGATATTCATAAAGATTAGGCTGACCAGGAGGGCAAAGCGTCGGGAGCTGTGGGCCTTGATTGCCAAGAGGTACATCCCGATTCCCCCGCCAATATAGACGATCAAGTTGGTGATGACCTCATAACGGAACCAGGTCCCCAGAATCCCGATCAGGGCCCCGTTGAGGTAGGCAAACAGTGGTCCGTAGACGGCGTTGATCACCCGGCCACTCTGCTGGAAGCAGTAGTTGCTCTGGAAATAGCTGAAGTTGAACTGCTGGATCTGCTTAGCCGCGTCGTAGAAACGGTTAAAGTGGAAGATCGAGTCAGTCCCCAGAATCACCCCGTGGGAGATGAGCTGGGGGTACATGATGATGTAGGCCATCGCACAGATCGCGAGGTAGGGCAATGACCAGTTGATGAGGTGGTATACTTTTCTTTTCATAACTTCATTCCTATTAATCAGTTAAAATTAGTCAATCCCTACAATTATAGACTATTTTGTACTGGGACGACATTCGAATAGGACAAATCGCTTGAGATGTCGGATCAAAACCAGGACTGTGCGTCGGTGGGTGTACAATAGGAAACAGTTTTATAAGAAAGAGATGAATTAACTAAATGCTTTCGATTTTTCTGTCGGCCGTTTCGGGCGTCATGATCATCCTAGTGATGGTAGTCGTGGGCTTCGTGATGAACGAACGCGGCTGGTTTAATTCCCAGTCCCCACAAATCATTTCCCGACTAGTCACCGAGGTTGCCCTGCCTTGCTACATGGTTACCACCATCATGCACGATTTCTCGGCCGGGGAACTGAAGACCCTACTGCCGGACCTGCGTTATCCCGTGCTGTCAATGATTATCCTCTTTGCCCTGTCATTTGCCGTTGCCCGGGCGATCGGGATTAAGCGATCGCACATCGGCCTCTTCTCGTCGATGTTCTTTAACTCCAACACCGTTTTCATTGGCTTGCCAATCAACCTGGCCCTCTTTGGTAACGCCTCGATCCCGTATGTCCTGGTCTACTACATGGCCAATACCACCTTTTTCTGGACTCTAGGGGTTTGGCTAATTCAGCGTGATGGTATGCATGAAGCCAAGATTGACGTTAAAACAGCTCTCAAAAAGATCTTCTCACCGCCGCTGCTTGGCTTTATCCTGGGGGTTATCCTGGTCATGCTTCATGTCCACCTGCCGAAGTTTGTGATGTCTGACCTGTCCTACATCGGTGGACTGACCATCCCAATGTCGATGATCTTCATTGGGATCGCCATCTCCAACGCAGGACTGAGTCGGGTGCGGCTGACCCGCGATGCCTGGGGAATCTTACTGGGCCGCTTCCTCTTTGCTCCAGTTTTAATGGCAATCCTGGTTCTGCCAAGCAGCATGTCGCCGCTGATGAAGCAGGTCTTTATCCTTCAGTCCGCAATGCCGGTGATGACCAATGCCCCGGTTGTCTCAAAGCTCTACCATGCGGATGCCGATTACGCGGCGATCATGGTGACCGAAACCACTGTCTTGAGTGTGATTGTGATTCCAATTTTGATGGTGATTATCAAGACATTACTGTAATGGTAAGACTGTTAAATAGTGCACAATTGCGCTATGATTAATAGTGGCAAAGGAGTGAAAGTGTATGGTAGATTTAGTAATTGTTCGGCATGGCCAGAGTCAAGCCAACCGGGATAACATCTTTACAGGATGGACGGATGTACCGCTGACCCCCGAGGGCATCCAGCAGGGGATTGCGGTCGGTAAGGAACTGCAACAACTTGGAATTCAGTTCAGTGATGCCCACACTTCCTACATGGAGCGGGCAATTATGACTACCAACCTTGTCCTTGATGAAATCGACCAGCTCTATATCCCCGTTCACAAGACCTGGCGCCTAAATGAACGGCACTATGGCGCACTGAGCGGGCGGAACAAGGCCCAAGTCAAGGAAGAAGTCGGTGCCGACCAACTGCACCGTTGGCGGCGGGGCTTTAAGGACCTACCACCGAAGCTGGAGCACCGTCAGCACGAACGCCGCTATGATCGATTGGGCGTCAAGATGCCACTGAGCGAGAGCCTGGCAATGACCCAGAAACGCCTGCTGCCATATTGGCAGGACCAGATTGCACCGCGCCTGCTGGATGGTAAGAACCAACTGATCGTGGCCCACGGGAGCTCGCTGCGGGCCCTGATCAAGTACCTCGACCAGATCCCCGATGACGAGATTGACCAGGTCGAGGTACCAAATGGCAAGCCGATCTGGTACCGTTTTGATGACCGGCTGAACATCGTCAAGAAGACCTTTATAACAATGGATGGTGAAAAATAAATGATTCATGAGCTGCAAAACAACCCTAACCTGACCGGGCAGGTTCGCCTGATCGAGAACATCACCTATGCTGCTGTGGCGGGTCGTCCGCTCAAGATGCAAATCTTAGCACCATGGACGCAACGCTACCCCAAGCAATATCACACGGATCCCCGGCCCCTGATCGTCTTCGTCCAGGGAAGCTCCTGGCGAACGGGCAAGATGGGGGAGGAGATTCCCCAGCTGGTTCAATTCGTCAAGCATGGTTACGTGGTTGCCACGGTCCAACACCGCAGCGCCGTCGATGGCTTTGGCTTTCCGGCCTTCTTAAAGGATGTGAAGACGGCAATCCGTTTCCTGCGGCACAAGGCTAGCAAGTATGCGATTGATCCGCACCGGGTGGCCATCTGGGGAACATCATCTGGGGCCAACGCTGCTATGCTAGTGGGGTTGACCGGGGATGATCCGCGCTACCGGACCCATTTGTATGCTCATGAGTCTGATCGAGTGGACGCGGTGGTTTCCTGCTTTGCTCCGATGGATGTGGCTGATACCTTTGAGGCGTCGGCTAAGATTCCCGGCAACAAGCTCCTCCAGTTCTGCCTGTTTGGCCCCGATACTGCTAAGTGGCCAGAGCTGAAGGCGGAGATGAGTCCGTTGGCTGTTGCCAAGCCAGGGCAAGACTACCCGTCGTTCCTGCTGCTGCACGGGGATGCTGACCAGGTGGTTCCTTACCATGAGATGGTTGACATGTACGAAAAGTTGAACCAAGATGGGTACGATGTGACGGCCTACCGGGTGAAGGGGGCCAATCACGAACGTGACTTCTGGAGCCAACCGGTCTACGATGTTATTCGTGATTACATTGATCAAAAAGTAAAATAAACTAAAAAAGATACCGAATTTCCGGTATCTTTTTGTTTACACTAAATTGTATATCCCTTAGGCCAGGGTACCCATTGGATCCCATGGCTTCAGGACGATTGGGTCTTGGGCCTGGGCCTTGCGTTGCTTGTCAGAAAGGTACTTCTTGTTGATGACGATCTGGTAGCAGTACTTGTCCATCCAGTCATCACTCATCACGAAGTAACCCTTGTGGCCGACCTTGTTACCCCAGGAGTTTTCAACCTTCCACTTGGTTGGCTTACCGTCGACGATATCGACCCCGGTCAGAACCATCGCGTGGTCCATCATGCTCTGGCCGTAATCAAGGGCGTCCGCCTTGGTCATGTCCAGGTCCATGTCGAAGAGGGCGTTGTAATCATAGGTGTTTAAGGCCATGATCCCGAGCTTAGTTTCGGAGTACTGAACGACATCGGAGCCGAACCAAACACTCTCGCCGTGCTTAAGCTGCTCGATGGCCAGGTCCTTGAATTCATCCATTGGCAGGTTCAGGTGCTTGATCTGCCGACCGCCGACCACGTTACCGAGCATGTCGATGGTGTAGGTCTTGTGGTACTTCTTGTCAGCGGTTGGGGCCTGGATGATGGAAACGTAGTCGTTAAGGTTCCAGCCGATGTACTTCTTGAAGAATTCCCGTGGAGTCAGGTTAGCGTCGCGGTGGTATTCGTTGTCCTTCTTGGTCCGGTATTCGAAGTCGAAGTGGGTGCTTGGTTCACCAAAGGCGTAGGCCAGCATCCGGTAGACCTCATTCAGCATCGTCGTCCGTTTAGCATCCAGCTCATCCTGACTGGCATTGTCCTCGTTAACCATCTTACGGAGGATGACGGCATCGTGACGCAACTTGTTGTTAAGGACGCTGTCAATGCCCCGGGAGTTGTTGGAGTTAAATGATTCCGGCATGGCGGACTTTGGCATAACCCCGTACTTCTCGATCAACGCACAGAGCATATCCCACTGACCACCGTCGTTTTGGGGTTCAGCCATCAGCCAGGCGACCTTACGACTATCTGTGGCCTTGTGGGCTGTCTTCAGGACGTTTTCGTAGAAGTAGTTAGCCTTTTCAAACTTGTCCCAGAAGAACTGGTAGGACTGGGAGAGTTCAAAGTCATCCGGCAGGTTGTACTTCTGCTGCATTTCGTGGCGCATGGTGTTTAAGGCGGCAAACATCCAGCAGCGGCCGGACTGCTTCTGATCGGCAACGTCCCCGGTTTTTAGGTCAATTGAGAAGTGGGGATCGTTGTCCTGAATAGAGTGCCAATTGAAGCTGGCGTTGCGGACCCCGTTCTTGGTGACCGCATTTTCGATCACGTGACTGTCACGGCGGTTATCGTAATCGGCGCGGAAACGTTTGATATCATCTTTTTTAATCTTAAAAGCCATAAAAAGACCTCCTCAGTGTTCTTACTATTCTATTATAGGGGAATCGGCGAACGGGGGAAAGCCTGACCGCTTATCGTTACCGAGTGTTAAGGAAATGCAAGAAAAAGAGCCCTCAGCAATGTGCTGGGAGCTCGATTTTCGATTATAGAAATTTAATTTTAACGGGCGTGGAGAACCTTAGGACCCTCGTCGGTACCGACAATAACGTCGTTAACCCGGTTGAGGAAGAGACCAGTTTCGACGATACCAACCATGTGAATCAGTTCATCGGCCAGAGCAGCTGGATGGTCGATCTCTTCAAGGTGGAGGTCGATGATGTAGTTGTTCTCGTCGGTACGGAACTTTTTGTCACCGTCCATCCGCCAAGTTGGCTTGTAGCCCTTCTTCTCCAGGCGGGCAAAGACGTGTTGGCTACCGAATGGGATAACTTCGACTGGAAGTGGGAACTTGCCCAGCTTGTGGACCAGCTTGCTTTGGTCAACGATCCACATTACCTTGTCGGAAGCGTTAGCGACGATCTTTTCCCAGAGGAGGGCGCCACCGCCACCCTTGATGCCTTGGAAGTCGTCGCTGATCTCGTCAGCCCCGTCGATGGTCAGGTCGATGTGGTCGACGTCATCGAGATTCTTAATGGTGATACCAAGGCTCTCGGCCTGCTTGGTAGTCCGGCTGGAAGTCGTTACCCCGATGATGTTGGTCAGGTTACCGGCTTGGACCTGCTTACCGAGTTCGTCGACCATGTAACGGACGGTGGACCCGGTTCCGAGGCCGACAATCATGCCGGACTTAATGTACTTGACTGATTCCTTACCCGTTTGGGCCTTTAATTCGTCTTGATTCATTGAACATTCCTCCTGTGCTAAAAACGATCTTCTGGTAATAACAAACGCTGGTATTCCGGATGCAGCTTGAACTGCTGAGTTGCGTAGGGACACATCAGCTTGACGGTCCATCCCTGGTCGCTGGCGTATTTGATAAAACGTTTTACGAGAACGGCAGCAATCCCCTTACCACGGTAGTCAGGATGGACAAAGGTGCGTTCGACAACAACCCGGTCGGGGTAGCCATCGACAGCAGGAAAGCTGATCTCACCGACAAATGGCTGGTGGTCGTCGCTAGCAACAATCCGGTGATCCTCAATTTGATATTGCAAAGTGATCACATCCATTCAATGTCAATTTTCCTTAAAGTAATCTCAAAAGTCAAGCCTAAGCAATACCATTAGCAAAGGTTCTATCTTATAATATTTAAATAGTAATTCAAAATCGATGAGGTGAATGTAATGAAACGCGGATTTAAGGTGGTTTCAAAGAGACGGGAACAGGGAATCAACTTGCCCCAGCGCCAGACGGCCAACGCGGCTGGTTATGACTTCGAGGCGGCGGAGGACTTTACCCTGCCATCCATCTGGAAGGGAAACTTCATCAAGGCGCTTTGGACTATCCACCAACAGAAGAAGTTGACGGATACCGACTTTACGGCTGCCGATGCCGCCTTGAAACCCTACTTAGTGCCAACCGGGATCAAGGCCTACATGCAGCCAAACGAGTTTCTCCTGCTGGCTGACCGGTCGAGTGGGCCCCTGAAGCGGCGGCTGGTTCTGCCAAACGGGGTCGGAATCGTGGATGCCGACTACTATGATAATGACAGCAACGAAGGGGAGATCTTCTTCCAGCTGATCAACTACGGCCTTCGTGACTACCACATCAAGAAGGGTGAGCGAATCGGGCAGGGGATCTTCATCCCTTACCTACTTGCCGATGATGAGAAGCAACCAACTGCCCAGCGGACGGGCGGTTTCGGCTCAACCCAAAAGTAAGGAGCAATAATAATGGCAAAGGTAAGAACACAGTATGTTTGCCAAAACTGCGGCTATAACTCCCCGCGTTACCTGGGCCGCTGCCCAAACTGTGGGGAGTGGAACACCTTCGTCGAGGAGCAGGTGCAAAGCGGTGGTTCATCAGCCACCAAGGCCAAGACGACGACTCTGACCGGCCTAGTGTCCAAACCGCAGAAGATCAGTGAAATCAACAGTCAGGAGACGCCCCGGGTAAAGACGCGGCTCAATGAACTCAACCGGGTCCTTGGTGGCGGGATCGTCCCGGGCTCCCTGATCCTGATCGGTGGGGACCCCGGAATCGGTAAGTCGACCCTCCTCCTCCAGGTCTCTGGACAGCTGAGCGATGACCACCACAAGGTTCTCTACGTCTCGGGGGAAGAGAGCGGCACCCAGATTAAGATGCGGGCCGAACGCCTCCATGTGGCCGGGGATAACTTCTACGTTTACCCCGAAACCAACATGGACAGTATCCGCGACACGATCCGGGATCTCAAGCCAGAATTTGTCGTAATTGACTCCGTGCAGACGATGCAAGCCACGGACGTCAACTCCGCGATCGGGAGTGTCTCCCAGATCCGTGAGGTGACTGCCCAGCTGATGCAAATTGCCAAGAGCAACAACATCACGATCTTCGTGGTGGGCCATGTCACCAAGGGCGGGGCGCTCGCGGGTCCTAAGATTTTGGAGCACATGGTGGACACGGTTCTCTACTTTGAGGGGGACCTGCACCACACCTACCGGATTCTGCGCTCGGTGAAGAACCGTTTCGGCTCCACCAACGAGCTGGGGATCTTCGAGATGCATACGAACGGGCTGACCGAGGTCAAGAACCCGTCTGAGATCTTCCTGGAGGAACGCCTGCGTGACGCTACCGGGTCTGCCGTGGTGGTTTCACTAGAGGGGACCCGGCCGATCCTGGTCGAAATCCAGGCCCTGGTGACGCCAACGGTCTACGGTAACGCGCAGCGAACCGCTACCGGTCTGAGCCGGAACCGTGTATCATTGATTATGGCGGTGCTGGAGAAGCGGGCCAACCTGATGCTGCAGAATCAGGACGCTTACCTGAAGGCGGCCGGGGGAGTCAAACTGGACGAACCAGCGATCGACCTGGCCATTGCCGTATCGATTGCGTCGAGTTACCGTGACAAGGGGACCCGCCCGAGCGATGCCTTCGTCGGTGAAGTCGGGCTGACCGGTGAAATTCGCCGGGTCAACCGGATTGAGCAGCGGGTGGCCGAGGCGCAGAAGCTGGGCTTCCAGCGGATCTTCGTGCCAAAGAACAACCTGAAGGGTTGGAACCCGCCGACCGGCATTGAGGTCATCGGGGTAACCACCCTGCGTGAGGCTCTGCGCCTGGCACTGGCCTAAAAATTTAATAAAGGAGGAACCAAAATGCGAAAACGGATTGTAGTTGCAATCTACGTCCTGGTTGGGGCAATGGTCGGTTTCTACTATCTCCCCCTACTGTGGGACGTGTTAAAATTGCACTTTGCACTCCCGTTGTTGGTATTCTTAGATATTATTATCGGTGCACTTATTTTCTGGCTGCTAGGATTGCTATTGGCCAAACCAACAATGAGACTGCTGACGCAAATTGAGCGGGAACTGACACAAAAGAACCCGCTCTACCTGATTTTCGGTGCTTTGTTGACGATCCTCGGTTTGATCTTGGCGGTATTGATTTCGATCCCGCTCTGGCAGACCAACATTCCGGTGGTCAACAATGTCTTACCGATCCTGTTGATGCTGCTGTTCAGCTACCTGGGCTTTCGGATTGGGACCACCCGGATAGACGAATGGAAGAAGTTGTTAACCCGGAAAGCCCAGCACAACGATGATAATGGTGAGATGATTGACCGCCATGATGCCAACTACCACCATTACAAGATCCTGGATACCAACATCCTGATTGACGGGCGGATCTATGACCTGGTCAAGACCGGTTTCCTGGAAGGAACCCTGCTGGTACCTAACTTTGTTCTCTATGAGTTACAATATATTGCTGACTCTGGCGAGAGTATCAAGCGGGTACGGGGCCGGCGTGGATTGGACATCTTAAACAAGCTGCGGAGCGAGAAGATCGTACCGATTGAGATGTACGAGGGTGACTTCGAAGATATCCCTGAGGTTGACAGCAAGTTGATTGCACTGGCCAAGAAGGTCAACGGGGCCATCGTTACTAATGACTACAACCTCAACAAGGTGATTCAGTCCCAGAACGTCGATGTCTTGAACATCAACAACCTGGCTAAGTCACTGCGGCCCCGGGTAATTCCGGGTGAGACCCTCAAAGTCGTGGTCGTCAAGAAGGGGACCGAACGACAGCAAGGGGTTGCCTACCTGGACGACGGGACGATGGTCGTGGTCGAGGATGGCCGCTACTTCATGAACAAGCCGATTGAAGTTGAGGTCACCAGTGCCCTGCAGACGGATGCCGGTCGGATGATCTTTGCCCGGCCACTGCACTCCCAGCGGGGAATTGACGAGCAGTCCAAGACGGATGACAAGTCTAAGGGCAGTGACAAGCCCAAGGACAAGGGGCATTCCAATAATTCAAAGAAGTAAATAGAAAAAGGAGATCGCACGCGGCGATCTCCTTTTTTAGGTCAAAATAGCCAAAAGAAAAGGACGGCCTGGGATCAGCCGCCCTCGATAATAGGGAGTATTACGAAAACTTGGGGGAGATTTCGTAATGATTATTTTTTCGGTTACTATTGGGAGGAGTAATTGAAAAATAATAGGTTTCATTGATGTAGCAAAGCTCTTTCTTTACTACGCTTATTATACTAACAGTAGAATGTGAAGAAATTATGACCAAAGTCTTAAAGAACTTTTCAAGTGCCGAAATTCTCAATGGGGCGCGGACAAGGACGGTTTGTGGTAAGATTAAGGAAGCAATTTGCAAGTAAATTATGAGGGAGCAGATAATATGCTAACGATCTATAATACGTTGACAAGAAAAAAGGAAGAGTTTAAGCCGCTACATCCAGGCGTTGTTAACATGTATGTCTGTGGCCCAACGGTTTACAATTATATTCACATCGGCAATGCCCGTTCAGCAATTGCCTTTGACACGGTGCGGCGCTACCTTGAATTCAAGGGCTACAAGGTCAACTATGTCTCCAACTTCACTGACGTTGATGACAAGATGATCAAGGCAGCCCACGAGCAGGGAATCACGGTGCCCCAGCTGGCGGAGAAGTACATCAACGCCTTCATGGAGGACACGACGGCCATTAACATTGAGCCGGCAACCCTGCACCCGCGGGCAACGGAAAACATCCCGGACATCATCAAGTTTGTCAGCGGCTTAATTGATAAGGGCTATGCCTACGCAAAGGCCGGTGACGTTTACTACCGAGCCCGGAAGTTCAAGCACTACGGTCAGTTGTCCGGTCAATCAATTGATGACCTTGAAGTTGGGGCCAGCGAACACGTCAGCGCCGATGAGGTCGATAAGAAGGAAGACCCGATGGACTTTGCTCTCTGGAAGGCCGCTAAGCCCGGTGAAATCAGTTGGGATTCCCCATGGGGTAAGGGCCGTCCCGGTTGGCACATTGAGTGCTCCGTGATGTCCACCAAGTACCTCGGCAAGACCATTGATATTCATGCCGGTGGACAGGACCTGGAGTTCCCACACCACGAAAACGAGATTGCTCAGAGTGAGGCGGAAAACGGTCAGCAGTTTGTCCGTTACTGGATGCACAACGGTTTTGTCACCATCGGTAAGGACAATGAGAAGATGAGCAAGTCCTTGCACAACTTCATCACCGTCCACGACATCATCAAGAAGGTTGACCCCCAGGTGCTGCGTTTCTTCATGGCAACAACCCAGTACCGGCGGCCAATCCAGTACAGTGAGGACAACCTGGTTGATGCCAAGAACAACCTTGACCACATCCAGACGGCCTACGACAACCTGACCTACCGGGAACAGGATGCCCAGACTGGTGGGGACGCCGATGTTGACGCCAAGTTGGCCGAATTCAAGCAGCGTTTCACCGATGCCATGGATGATGACATTAACGTTCAAAACGGGATCGCTGTGGTTTACGAACTGGTCAAGTACGCTAACGTCTATGCCCAAAAAGATCAGGTCAACGCTGATGCCCTGGCGGATTTGAAGTCGACCCTGGCAACGCTGATGAGTATCTTCGGGGTTAAGCTGACGGCATCTGATAACCAAATCGATGACGACCAGATCAAGCAGCTGATTGAAGAACGGAATGAGGCCCGCAAGAACAAGGACTTCGCCCGTAGTGACCAAATTCGGGACGACCTGAAGAAGCAGGGGATTATTCTTGAGGATACCCCCCAGGGAACCCGGTACAAGAAGGAGTAGTTTTTAATTACAATGGAAAAAGCAGACTATCGACAACTAAACGGCATCGCCCTGGCCTACCTCGGTGATGCGGTCTACGAGGTGTTTATTCGCCAACACCTGTTGAGCACGGGACTGAGTAAACCGACTAAGCTCCAGCACATTGCCACCCACTATGTTTCGGCGAAGGCTCAGGCGGCATTGATCGACCTGATGAAGCAAGACGAACTGTTGACCGACGAAGAGTGGGCCTACTTCAAGCGGGGTCGCAACGCCAACAGTCATACCCATGCCAAGCATACCGCCGTTTTGACCTACCGGATCTCGACCGGTTTTGAGGCTTTAATGGGTTACCTCCAGCTCTCGGGCCAGCAGGAACGGTTGAACGAACTGGCAGAATGGTGCATCAAACAAGTGGAAGTGGGGCGGACAAAGCATGAAGACTGAAAATACTGATTTTATTATTGGCCGGCATCCGGCGATCATGGCGCTTAAGTCGGACCAGGAGATCAACAAGGTCTTTATTCAATCCGGATTGAAGGCCGATGCCATCGCGCAGATTATCAAGCTGGCGAAGGAAAAGCGGCTAGTCATTTCTAATGTTCCTAAGAACAAGCTGGACATGATGACTGACCACCAAAACCACCAGGGGGTTGCCCTTGCGGTAGCTGCCTACCAATATGCCACTATCGATGACCTCTTCGATAATGCGGCCAAGCACGGTGAAGATCCCTTCTTCCTGATCTTAGATGAGTTGGAGGATCCTCACAATTTAGGGTCCATTATCCGGACAGCGGATGCGGCCGGGGTCCACGGAATCATCATTCCGCGTCGCCGGGCAGTCGGCCTGACCTCCGTGGTGGCCAAGACCTCGACCGGGGCAATCGAACACGTTCCGGTGGCCCGGGTTACCAACCTGGTTCAGACGGCTAAGGAGCTTCAGGAACGGGGCGTTTGGCTCTTCGGTACCGACATGAAGGGCAAGGACTACCGGACCTGGGATGCCCACGGCGCCGTGGCACTAGTCATCGGTAATGAAGGTAAGGGGATTTCCGCCCTCCTGAAGAAGACCTGTGACGAGATGCTGACGATTCCGATGATCGGGCACGTCCAGAGTCTGAACGCCAGTGTGGCCGCTAGTCTTTTGATCTATCAAGGATTCAATTCTCGGCACCCATTGAAATGAGATATGAAGGGGTTATGACGTAAGTCCCTCTATATAGGTTAAAATCGAACAACGCGGTACACAAATGAGGTCCAAAGCCCGGCAAAAGCCGAACTCTGGACCTCTATTTGTGCTCGCGGGGGCTCGAAAACGAAGTCGTAAACGACTTCTGTCTCGCTCCCTTGTATTCGCTTTCACTTATCACCCAGTCAGTGGATAGCCGATATTTAAAAAATATGGGACTATAATGGCCAATTATCCCTTAATATGTTCACTTAATGTTGGATATACCGTTCGATTAGTCGTTCCGTTAAACAGGTAAAACAGCTATTGCCTAGTGAGACGATTTGTTAAATTAATATCAGACGCGTGGGTTTTACGAAAATGAACGCTGAATTGAAAGCGCTTTTCGACGACAGATGGAAAAGGTAAACGCCATGCTGAGCGGAAACTAGCAGGCGACGAGCGCTAGTTGAAATCGTGACGAGTCAATTAAATCAAGGAGGAGCAATGCAAAATGCACTGCACTCACAAAAATAATAGGTATAAATTGCAAGATCAAAAGGAAGTGAAGATCCTGGTCGACGCCAGGGCAGGTAAGGATAAGGAATTTCAGGCACTATTTAACCAGTACTGGCCACTGGTTCGCCGTCTCTGGCAGGAATACTACGTGGCTGACCTGGAGCTCGAAGACTGGCATCAGGAGGCCGAAATGGTTCTGATGCGGGTCCTGGAACGGTACCGGGGTGGCTCGATGAACAGCTTTGCGGGCTTTTATAAGCAGAGCCTGATCAATCGATTATTGGACCTTTATCGGGCCCGGCAGGCCTACAAGCGGATCCCTGCTAATCAATTATCTTCATTGGGGGATGAGGATGTTAACCTGCTGGTAGATGGTCAAAGGAACCAGCCAGAGGATATTGTTTACTGCCAGAAGTGCCTAGAAAATTTCATGCAACAATGCTCGACGTTTGAACGCCAGGTGATCGTTCTTCTTCACCAGGGGGAAAGCATTGCGGAACTGAAGGACGAACTGGGCTGTGATGAGCGTAAGATCCGCAGCGCGTTAACCCGGAGTCGGCGTAAACTGATTGCTGAATTACGACAGAAATACTAAGATACGTCGACAGGGAGTGTGACAGAAGTCGTTTACGACTTCGTCTTCACACCCCCGCGAGCACAAATAGGCCTCAAGCGTTCGGGTTTCCCGAATGCTTGAGGCCATTTGTGTACCGCGCTGCTGACTTTTGATCTATATAACAGACTTAAGTCACAGCCCCCTTTTTAAATTGATTTGGTTGATTTAAATACAAAACTCGTGCTAACCTATTACTGAATGGAGGCGGCAGTATGTCCCAACGAAAAGTTGCCTTGGAATGTACCAAGTGCGGTGCGCGTAATTACACGGTCACCGCTAATCCGCAGCGACAATCACGATTAGAACTACGTAAATTCTGTAAGCACTGCGGTGAGTATACACTTCATCGTGAGAGCAAGTAGGTGGAGGCAAGGATGCACTTAATTCGATTTATCAAGAGTGTTAACCATGAGATGAAGCTGGTTGTTTGGCCAACTGCAAAGGAAAACCGGCGCGATACAACAATCGTTATTTCACTGACGTTGTTCTTCGTCCTGTTTTTTGCCCTGTTCGATTGGTTGATTCAATTATTAATGAAACTGTTTGTCTAAGATGTGGTCAAACAGTGGGTTGTCTGTTATACTAAGTTTTGGTGAACTTCGTGACGAGCGGGGTTTTTTATTTTGGTAAAAATTAAAAACAGCATTAATCTTTAAGGAGGATTTATCGTGGAATCACATGAAAAACGTTGGTACGTCTTGCACACTTACTCCGGTTACGAAAACCGGGTTAAGAGCAACCTGGAATCCCGGGCACAATCAATGGGGATGCAGGACTACATCTTTCGGGTAGTTGTCGCAAACGAGACAGTTCGGCAAGTGAAGGATGGTCAGGCCAAGGAAGTTGTTGAAAACACCTTCCCAGGTTACGTCCTGGTTGAGATGATCATGACCGATCAGGCATGGTACATTGCCCGGAACACACCAGGCGTTACCGGCTTCTTGGGTTCCCACGGTGGTGGTTCTAAGCCAACCCCACTGCTTCCTGAAGAAGTAGAACGGATCATGAAGCGGATGGGTGCCGAGATCACCGTCAGTGACCTGGATGTCAAGGAAGGCGACACGGTTAAGGTGATCGCCGGTCCATTCGCTGACCTGACTGGTAAGGTTACCGAGGTCGACCATGAGAAGCAAAAGCTCAAGGTTAACGTCGAAATGTTCGGTCGGGAAACGTCTGCCGAACTGGGCTTTGACCAGGTTGACACCGCGGTTGATTAATCGCTGAAAACGAACTTGAAATTGTGAGATAACTGTGGTATGTTTCTATGGTATGCTATTCGACATACTGTGGGAGAGGTAAATTTTCTGCCTCATCATGACCACAACACGGACTAAGGAGGTTTTGTCTCGTGGCAAAGAAAGTAGCTAACGTTGTCAAGTTGCAAATCCCTGCCGGTGCGGCTACCCCAGCTCCACCAGTAGGTCCTGCACTTGGACAAGCAGGTATTAACATCATGGGCTTCACTAAGGAATTCAACGCGCGGACTGCAGACCAAAAGGGTATGCTGATCCCAGTTGTAATTACCGTTTACGAGGACCGTTCATTTGACTTCATTACTAAGACGCCACCTGCTGCTGTCTTACTGAAGAAGGCCGCTGGTGTTGAACACGGTTCCGGTGAACCTAACACGAAGAAGGTTGCTTCTGTAACCAAGGACCAAGTTAAGGAAATCGCCGAAACTAAGATGCAAGATCTAAACGCAGCTGACGTAGAAGCAGCTATGCGCATGATTGAAGGTACTGCACGCAGCATGGGCTTCACTGTTGAAGACTAGTTGTTAAGCAGTCCGGACGTATTATCAAAGTAATACGTCTCCGTGGGAGGTATTAACTCCGCTAGACCACATTTGCAAGGAGGAAAACACAAGATGGCTAAGAATCGTGGTAAGAAGTACCAAGACGCGCTTAAAAAGGTTGACAGCAAGAAGGAATACGCTGTTAACGACGCGGTTCAATTAGTAAAAGATATTGACTTTGCTAACTTTGACTCAACTGTTGAAGTTGCATTTAACTTAAACGTTGACACTAAGCAAGCTGACCAACAATTACGTGGTGCCGTTGTTTTGCCAAACGGTACTGGTAAGGACCAAACCGTTATCGTATTTGCTGAAGGTGAAAACGCCAAGGCTGCCCAAGACGCTGGTGCTGACTTTGTTGGCTCCGACGACCTGGTTGAAAAGATTCAAGACGGCTGGCTCGACTTTGACGTTGCCATTGCTACGCCAAACATGATGCCTAAGGTTGGTCGTTTAGGTCGGATCCTTGGACCTAAGGGCTTAATGCCAAACCCAAAGACTGGTACGGTTACGATGGACGTAGCCAAGGCTGTTTCTGACGCCAAGGCTGGTCAAGTTACCTACCGGACTGACCGTGATGGTAACGTTGCTGTACCATTCGGTAAGGTATCCTTCGACACTGACAAGCTGGTTGAAAACCTGAAGACGTTGGAAGACATCGTTGTTAAGGCTCGTCCTGCTTCAGTACGTGGGACTTACATCAAGCACGCTTCAATCGCTTCAACTTTTGGCCCAAGCGTTACGCTTGATTTAGCTTCATTCTAATTAAATATTAGGTGAAATAAAGCCGCGAGTTTTTTGACTCGCGGCTTTTTTGTTTTGTTAGAATTGACGTGAGGTGAAAAGATTATGCAAGTGCGTGAAATCAACATTCCGTTTGGCAAATACCATACTTACTGTCGGATCGTGGGACCAGCAAGTGATCGTCCACCGATCCTACTCCTGCACGGGGGACCAGGATCAACTCATAATTACTTTGAACTCCTGGACGACCTTGCTACCCAGGCTGGCCGCCAACTGATCATGTATGACCAGCTCGGCTGTGGCCGCTCTTCCATCCCCGACGACCACCCAGAGTTATATACTGCTGAGAATTGGGTGGCGGAGCTGGAGAACCTACGATGCTACTTGCAGCTTGACCAGCTTTACCTACTAGGCCAGTCGTGGGGTGGCATGTTGGCAATCATCTACCTGTGCGATTACCATCCCCGGGGCATCCAGGGCGTGGTCCTTTCCAGTACCCTTTCCTCAGCCCGTCTGTGGGCTAGTGAACTTCACCGGCTGATCAAGTTCATGCCAGAAGATGATCAGGCTGCAATCCGGCGTGCAGAGGAGACGGGGGACTTCACTGATCCAGCCTACCAGCGGGCCAACGCGGCCTTCATGGAGCTGCATGCGGCCGGGCGGGTGACGGCTCAATCGCCCGAACCCCTGCGGCGTGCTAAGCTGGGTGGTGACCAAGCCTATTTGACGGCCTGGGGCCCGAACGAGTACAATCCGCTGGGCGACCTTCATGATTACGAATACACGGCAAAACTTTCGCAGATTACGGTGCCCGCTCTGGTGATTGACGGCACCAACGACCTTTGCACACCCCTGGTTGCCAAGACAATGTACGATCACCTGCCGAATGCCCGCTGGAAACTGTTTCAGGGTGCCCGCCACATGGTCTTTGCGGAACAGACCAAGGCCTATGAACAGACTGTCACGGATTGGCTGACGACAGTGGAAAAGTGAAATTAACTCTTAACAAGTGGATGAGGATGGTGTATACTGCTAAACAATATCTGATTATTAAAATCAGATTAAAAAATTAAATTTTGAGGAGTGACGACAATGACACAATTTAAATTTTCAAAACGTGTCCCAGCGGATGGAACGGATGCGGTTGGTGCAATTCTACAAGCAGCGGCGGATCCGCAAATTATTTCCTTTGCTGGTGGATTGCCGGCACCCGAATTGTTCCCGGTCGAGGCGATGAAGGCGGCGGTGGATAAGGTCTTCGACACGCACGGCCAGGAAGCCATGCAGTACGGTGCAGCCAAAGGGGTGACCGCCCTGCGTGAGTTAATCCAAAAGCATGTTAAGGAAAAGGAAGATGTGGACGCTAAACTTGAAAATGTTTTGGTGACCACCGGTTCTGAACAGGTACTGGACCTGGTTGGTAAAGCCTTTATCAATCCCGGTGATACCGTCTTGGTTGAGCAACCAACTTATCTATGCGCCCTCGACGTGTTCAAGACCTACGGCGCTAACTTTGCCGGGGTAGAGATGGACGAGCAGGGGATGAAGATGGATGCCTTAGAAGAGGCCTTGAAGTCTCATCCGAACACCAAGCTGATTTACACAGTGCCGAACTTCCAGAACCCGACTGGCCGAACGATGGCGGCTGACCGACGTAAGAAGCTGGCTGAATTAGCTGATAAATATGACGTCTATGTTCTGGAAGATAATCCATACGGGGAGATTCGCTTTGCCGGCCAACATGTACCAGCTGTGAAGTCCTTTGACAAGACGGGGCACGTCTTCTATATGAGTACTTTCTCCAAGACTTTGGCACCTGGTTTCCGGTTGGGCTGGGTCGTTGCCGATGAGGCCGTGGTCAATAAGTTGACTGTTCTGAAGCAGTCAGCTGACCTACACACCGATAACCTGGTCCAGTATGCGGTCGCCCAGTTCTTCGCTGACAATGATGTTGACGCCCACGTCAAGGAGATCAGTGACCTCTATGGTAAACGCAAGCAGCTGATGGTCGATGGGATCAAGAAGTACTTCCCAGCCGGGGTTAAGTACACTGATCCTGAAGGTGGGATGTTCCTCTGGGTTGAAGTACCGGGGGTTGATGACACCGTTACCCTCTTCAAGGAATGCCTGAAGCACAACGTAGCGTTTGTACCGGGGGACCCATTCTTTGCCGGGAAAGCCCAGCCGGGGACCTTCCGTCTGAACTACTCCAATGCCCAGGAAGATAAGATCACCGCGGGCATGAAGCAGCTTGGGGCTGCCCTCCAAGATGCAGTCGCTAAGTAAACAACATAATTAGTATTGATGAAAATCTCCTAAGGGATGCAGCAGGGTTTGACCTGGCTGCATCCCTTTTCTTTTAGCTATTCGAATAACAAATGGTTGGGTATCAAGGAAAAGTATTTTATAATCGGAGGTTAGCCGACTATCATATAATAAGTAACTTAGTTGAAAGAAGGGAAAAATGTGGCAATCCTCAAACAGCTCAGCTGGTTCTTTCGTCAGCAGTGGCGCCAGTACCTTGGTGGGGTGATCGCCCTGATCCTGGTGGCGATCTGTAACGTCATCCCCGCCCGGATCATCGGGAATGTGGTCGACGCTATCAGTGCCCACCGGGTCGCCTTTGGCTGGCTGATGCTCCAGTTGGGAATTATGGTCAGTGCTGCCCTGATTCAGTATTTCCTGCGTTTTGCCTGGCAGAAGCTCCTCTATGGTAGTTCCTATGTCCTGGAGCGCCAATTACGCAGTCAGCTCTTCCATCATTTTATGGTCATGGACCCGAGTTTTTACCAGTGCTGGCGAACGGGTGACCTGATGGCCCACGCTACCAATGACGTCGAAGCAGTGCGGGAGGTGGCCAGTTACGGGATCTTGACGTTGGCAGACTCGGTAATCACCGGGGGTTCGATGATCATCGCGATGGGTGTCTTTGTCAGCTGGCGCCTAACCCTTGTTACCCTCCTGCCACTACCATTATTGGTACTCTTGTCGCACCATTTGGGAAACAAAATTCACGATGCCTATGGCCACGCTCAGCAGGCCTTTGGACGCCTCAATAATAAAACCCAGGAGAGTATCAGTGGGATTAAAGTGGTCCAGTCACTTGGGGAAGAGCGGGCAGACCTGGCCGATTTCCACCGCTATGTTCAACGGGCCCTCCACACTAACCTGCGGGCCTACTTCTGGGATGCCCTCTTCAGTCCGGCCACAACCCTAATTATGGGGATGGCCTACATCATTGCGATTGGCGTCGGCGGCTGGGCCGATGGGCAAGGGCAGTTATCTGTGGGGCAATTGGTCACGATGATCACCTACCTTGGTGAACTGGTTTGGCCGCTTTTTGCGATTGGGACTTTATTTAATACTTTGGAACGGGGACGGGCCAGCTATGATCGAATCAATACTCTGCTGGCAGAGAAACCAGCGTGGCTTTCGGCCTCCGCTGATAATCCGGTACCGACCGGAACAATGGCGGTGGACATCGATCATTTTGCATACCCAGACGGAGAAGGGGATGTTCTCCACGACGTCCACTTCAAAGTTCCCGCGGGGGCCAAGGTCGGGTTGGTCGGACCGACGGGGAGCGGTAAATCCACCTTGTTGCGCCTACTGGTCCGGGACTTCGATCATTACCAAGGGGCGATCACCATTGCCGGTCAAGATATCCGGCAGATTTCCCTTGAACGCTACCGGCAGCAGGTAGCTTATGTGCCCCAGACGAACTTCCTGTTTTCTGACACGATTGAAAACAACCTGCGCTTTGGCAATCCAACCGCTGACGATCAACGCCTTCACCGAGTAACGGCGGCGGTCGCGATGGCCGATGAGGTGGCGACAATGCCTGAACAATACCAAACCACGGTTGGTCAAGATGGGACAAATCTCTCCGGAGGGCAGAAACAACGCCTGGCCCTGGGAAGGGCGCTGATGAAGGATGCCCAACTGTTGGTCCTCGACGATCCTCTTTCAGCCGTTGATGCCGAGACGGCGGAACAGATTGAACAACGTTTGGAGACGGGTAAGCAGTCACTGGTCATGGCGACGAGCCGCCTGAGCACGGTTAGTCAACTTGACTGGCTGATTGTAATGGAAAAGGGGACCATTACGGAGCAAGGACAGCCTGACGAACTCATGGAACGGTCAGGCTGGTACCGTGATACTCTGCAGGAGCAGCTGCGGCGCAAGAGATTGGAGGATGACCTGAATGGACAAACAAACTAAGTTGACCCATCACCGGCAACGACTTGTTTTACGCCGGATCTTCCGGGCAGCCCGGCCGTTCTGGTGGCAGTTTATCCTGGCAATTGTGGTTGCTGTAGTCCTCAGTGTGGTTAACCTCCTCTTGCCGCGGTTGATCCAGTTCTACATTGACCACTACTTGCGCCACGGCCCGGTCCTCTTGAAGTGGATTATTATGTTTGCCGGAGTCTACCTGGGCCTGACGATTATCCGGGCCCTTTTGCAATTTATCCAGGCCTATAGCTTCGCGGTGGGGGCGGAACGGACCCTGGAAAGCTTACGGGACCAGTTGATTCGCCATATTTACTTCCTGGGGATGCGTTTTTTTGATGAAACCCCAGTTGGTGAGATTGTCTCCCGGGTGACCAATGACACCAAGGCTCTCTATAATTTCTGGAACTTGATCCTGAACCTGGTTGTTGCTTTGACCGGCCTGGTAGCATCATTTGTGGCCATGTACATGGTGAGCCCGCTGCTGGCCTGGCTGACCCTGGGCCTGTTGCTGGTGATCGTCTTATTGGTGCGGTGGTATCAGAAACTCAGTGTGCCCGTCTACCAGCGGGTACGGGCGAGCCTCAGCCGGCTGAATACGCGGATCAACGATGCCCTAGGTGGAATCGAGATCATCCAGCAGTTCGGTCAACAACACCGCCTGGCGACGGATTTTGACCAGGAGAATAACCGCTACTTCAGCTACCGCAACCGCCTGATTAACTTTGACTCCTTCCTGTTGTATCCAATCGTCAGCCTGATGTTCATCCTGGCGGAAACGGCGACCCTGAGCTATTTTGGCTGGCACAGCGAGCACACAATGGTCGCTGCTGGGGTGGTCTACGCCTTCATCGCCTACCAGCAGAACTTCTTTAATCCGCTGACGAGTGTGATGGAAAACCTTGCGACCTTCCAAGAGGGGATTGTAGCTGGAGACCGGATCTTTACCTTGCTGGACCGCCCATCAACGCAGCCGGTGCAGGGGGATGAACCATTGCAAATTACGGCCGGGAAGATTGAGTTCCGCCACGTGACCTTTGGCTATGACCCGAAGAAACCAGTCCTCAAAGATATTTCGTTTACGGTCGAGCCAGGACAAATGGTTGCCCTGGTTGGCCATACTGGAAGTGGGAAGAGTTCAATCATTAACCTGTTGATGCGGTTCTATGAGTTCCAGAAAGGTCAGATCCTGATTGATGGCAAAGATATTCGGCGTTATCCTCTGCGTGAGCTACGTCACCGGCTCGGTCTGGTGGTGCAGGAACCAATTATCTTCTATGGAACGGTGGCCCACAACATCGGGATGTTTACCGATGAAGAGGACCTGACAAACATTCGCCAGGCGGCCAAGCTGGTTAACGCTGACGACTTCATTGAACAACTGCCCCGGAAGTACGACACCTTGCTGAGTGAAGGTGGGAGTAACCTCTCAACCGGTCAGCGCCAGTTGATTGCTTTCGCCCGGGTCATGGCCCGCCATCCCCGGGTCCTGATCTTAGACGAGGCCACGGCCAGCATCGATTCTCATACCGAAAAGATGATCACGGCCAGCATTAATGAGATGAGCAGGGAGCAGACGACGATTGCCATTGCCCACCGCTTATCAACGATTCGAAATGCAGATCAGATCCTGGTCCTACGCGACGGTCGGATTGTTGAACGAGGCCGGCATGATGAGCTGATGGCCCAGGATGGTTACTATGCTAAGATGGTCCGCCTGCAAGAAGCAGAAAATTAAAAAATCCCTTTACAGAAGTGGGCAGGGCATGTTAAACTAACAAAGTTGATTAAATATGACTCTGCCTAAGACTCAGGTGGCTTTAGCCTTAATCGTATGCCTGCCGAGGAAGAAATGTAAATTCCTTCTCTATGTCTGCGGTCATAGGGATTTTTTATTAAATCCGATCAAAATACATTGCAGGAGGTGAAAATTCATGAGTGAAGCAGCTATTGCTAAGAAGGCTGAAATCGTTAAGGACACTCAAGCTCTGCTTAACGATGCTGAATCAGCTATCGTTGTTGACTACCGTGGTTTGACGGTTGCCGAAGTTACTGACTTGCGTAAGCAACTCCGTGACGCCGGTGTTAAGATGTCAGTTATCAAGAACAAGATTCTTGACCGGGCCGTTGAAGGTACTGACTACGAAGACCTCAAGAGCACTTTTGTTGGTCCTACTGCTGTGGCTTTCTCAAACGAAGACCCAATCGCACCAGCAAAGATCTTGAAGAACTTTGCCGATGACCACGACGCTCTTGAAATCAAGGGTGGCTTCATCGAAAAGAGTATTAAGACTCTCGATGAAATCAACGAATACGCTTCTATGCCAAGTCGCGAAGAACTGTTGTCAATGCTTGCATCTGCACTGCAAGACCCAATGCGGAAGATTGCCCGTGTAGTCAAGGCCGTTGCCGACAAGGAAGACGAAGCCGCATAATTGCCGTATTAAGATTAAATATCAAATTAAAATCAATTACCTAAATATTGGAGGAAATAAACATGGCTTTTGATAAGGATGCTATCATTGCTTCATTAAAGGAAGCATCAATTTCT